>CAZTFZ010000144.1:0-4993 GCA_964613105.1 uncultured Porphyrobacter sp.
TTTGGCGAATTGACCGAATTTATGATGAGCGAGCCTGTGGTTGTCCAAGTGCTCGAAGGCGAAGATGCGGTAAAGCGCAATCGCGACATCATGGGCGCGACCAATCCTGCCGACGCTGATGCTGGCACAATCCGCAAGGAACATGCTTTGTCCATCGGGGAGAACACGGTGCACGGTTCTGACAGCG
Source organism: uncultured Porphyrobacter sp. (assembly GCA_964613105.1). Lineage (GTDB taxonomy): Bacteria > Pseudomonadota > Alphaproteobacteria > Sphingomonadales > Sphingomonadaceae > Erythrobacter. The sequence continues at coordinate 188 of CAZTFZ010000144.1, forward strand.
ACGAAAATGCTAAGATCGAAATTGACTTCTTTTTCGATGCTGCTGAAATCGTTGGCTAATATCGGCTTTGGGTTTGGCTTTGAATTTTTGGGGCGCTTAAATGCGCTTCATGAAAATTCTGCCATTTGACCTTGATGCTGGCGGTGATGGTCACGCGAGGAGCGTTGCTGCTCTTGCTCCATTGCCGCCAGTGCATCGCGGCTTAGCCTAAGCCCAAGTGTCTTATAGACGCGGGCCATTGTGCCGCGCCAATCTGCGTCCAATTCGGCAAATTGCACCCGCACAAGCGGGCCTTTGAAACCCGCAAGCGCTGCTGCGGTTCGGAGGGCGCGCAATGCCAGTTTTCGGCGCCATTCCGTTTCAATTGCGGTCATTTCTAGGCAATCGGATTGCGGAGCCATTTGCGCTGCCACCATAGAGACGCTGCTTGCCAAAACCGCGTCATCATCCCGCTCGCTTACGACCAGCCGCGCGCCCGGAAATTGTGCCAAAAGCGCTGGCAAATCCTCTGAATATTGCGGGCATTTGAGCACGCGTGGCAGCTTGGCATTGCCCATCGCGGCGGCATCTGTCCGCAAAATACGTGCAAATTCGGCATAAATCGGCGCTGGATCGCGCGCCTCGCTAAACCGCACAAATGAAGGAATGCGATATTGCACCTCCAAGGCGCAAGGGCTGAGCGCTGCTGCAAGCCAGCCGATTTCCTCATCGGTGCGCACAGCGCCAATTGGGTGCAGCGCATCAATCCAAGGATTTATCCGCCGCGCAGCAGCCAGCATTGCATGGCCCTTAGCCCGTCTTACGCCCGGCATGCGCGGCACGGGGTCATGGCTGTTGCAAAAGCGCGTCCCGCTATGCGCAGGATCGGCCGCCAAAAGCCGCTGCATCCGCGTGGTTCCAGAGCGCATTTGGCCAATAACAATGATCGGCGCAGCAAGCTTAGTCTGAGCAAGATCGGGCTTTTTGCTCCACAATGCACCCAAGGCATGGCGCTTGCGAATGGCGGAGGTGATCTGCCCATAGGCCATAGTGTGCCCGAGCGAATTGAGCTGTGCCTCATCCCGCAAGCTGGTGCATAATGCGTCCAAGCGCTCGCGAAAGTCGAGCGCCTCTGCCTCGCTGCGCAGCGCCGTTTCATGGGTCGGCGCAAATCCTCGCGCGCCGATGTTCCATAGAAACTCAGGCTCTAGGGGGGGCTTTTGCGTGATGCCCTTGCGCCACATCGCTGCAAGCGCTCTGTCGGCCCATTCAGCCGTTTTGGAGCGGGCAAGGGGATGGTCACGCGCTGGCCGGGCCAATTAAAACTCGTCAGCGGCGGCTTGCAATTTGACGAGGCGCTTGGGGGCGACACTGCGCCAGCTGCGATCGAGCCATCCGGCGACCTCGTCCCAATCAACGCCATCGCGGTTCAAGATCACACCAACCCATCCGCTCGCCCCGTAATAGGCCGGTTTGAAATAGGCTTCGGGCCGCGTTTCGACGAGGTTTTCAAGCTCGTCCATGCTGCCGGTTTTTACGAGAAGAGCGATATGCGGCGCGCCATGGTGCTTGTCCGAAAAATGGGCAAAATATTTGCCGCTCTTTTCGCTGCCAACCCGCCATCCGGGGCTGCCATGGCTCATCCGGGCATGGGTTTCGGGCAGGGCAAGCGCTAGCGTATTGATACGGCTATGCAGATGATCGGGGTCGCGCGCCTGTGCGATATAGTCCGACAGGGCGCTGGGATAGAGCTGATGCTCTGCAAACAGCACTCTGGCCGCAAGGCTTTCGGGCGTATCATCGGGCAGCACCGCGACCTTGGCTTGGGCAAGGATTTCGCCAGCATCAAGTTCAGGGATGACCAGATGCACGCTAACGCCTGCTTGCTTGTCGCCTGCCTCAATTGCGCGGGCATGGGTGTTGAGCCCTGTGTATTTCGGCAGCAAAGAGGGGTGGATGTTGAGCATTCGGCCCTGCCAGCGAGCGACAAAGCCCTCGCTCAAAATGCGCATATAGCCAGCCAGCACGATCATCTCAGCGCCCTGTGCCACCGCGGCCTCTTCCATCGCGGCGTCATGGCTTTCGCGGTCCATGCCCTTGTGCGGCAAGGCAAAGGTGGGAATGCCCTCAGCCTCAGCCAAGGATAGCCCGCCAGCATCGGGATTATTGGCGGCCACCAGCACGATTTCATAGACCGCTTTGGGCAGCCTGCTGGCATAAAGGAGCGCGGCCATATTCGTGCCCGAGCCGGAGATAAAGACCGCGATTTTTTGCCTTGGTTCAGCCAAGGTGCTGCGCTTCCCATGCGGCATCTGCGCCCCAGCATCCAGCGGGGCCTGCAACGGTGCAGCCCTTGTCGCCTGCCGCAATCTCGCCAATGGCAAAAGCGCTTTCGCCCGCATCGGCAAGAGCAGCGATCACATGATCAGCCTCTGCCTGCTCGACCACCAACACCATGCCAACACCGCAGTTAAACGTCCGCGCCATTTCTGTAGGGGTGATGTTCCCTTGGGTTTGCAAAAACGCCATCAGTCCCGGCTGCTCCCAAGCATCGGCATTGACCTTGGCATGGGCTCCTTCAGGCAGGATGCGCGGGATGTTTTCCAGCAGTCCGCCGCCTGTAATATGCGCAAGGCCAGCCACTTTTGCGTCGCGAATCAGCGGAAGCAAGCTCTCTACATAGATGCGGGTTGGCTCAATCAGCGTCTGAACAAGAGTTTTTTGGGCATCAAACGGGGCAGCCTGTGTCAAAGCCCAGCCTTTGTCTTCCGCCAAGCGCCGGACGAGCGAAAAGCCGTTGGAATGGACGCCAGAGCTGGCGACCCCGATCAGCACTTGGCCCGGCGCAACCGCGTCTCCGGTTAATTGCTCGCCGCGCTCGACAGCGCCAACGCAAAAGCCCGCCAGATCATAATCGCCCGCCGCATACATGCCGGGCATCTCAGCGGTTTCCCCGCCAATAAGAGCGCATCCAGCCATTTTACAGCCCGTCGCAATGCCTGCGATTACGCGTTCAGCAACGCCATTTTCAAGGTGGCCTGTGGCGAAATAATCCAAGAAAAACAGCGGCTCTGCCCCTTGAACGATCAAATCATTGACGCACATAGCAACCAGATCAATGCCGACCGTGTCGTGCAAATCATGGTCAATCGCCAGTTTCAGCTTGGTTCCCACACCATCATTGGCTGCGACCAGCAGCGGGTCTTTGAAACCTGCCGCCTTGGGATCAAAGAAACCGCCAAAGCCGCCAAGCTCGCTGTCAGCGCCAGCGCGCGCGGTTGCCTTGACCAAAGGGCCGATCGCTTTGACCAGCGCATTGCCCGCTTCGATCGAGACGCCCGCCTGCTCATAGGTGTAGGAAGGGGTGGTTTGGTGTGTTTTTCCGCTCATTATACCCCAGCCATACTCATTCGCGCTTGGTTTTCCATGGCGTATTGGGCAAAAGGCGCTCTGTTTTCCCCATACTGCGTTGGTCTATGCCTTTTGTGTCGTCTTTATCTATGTCTGAACTAGCCGGACAAGCCTTCTCCAAGCCCAGAATTTGGGCGCTTTGCGGGCTGCTCGTCATTCTGGGCGTTGTTGGTCTGGCAAGCTTGGCGGTGAACGCTCAAGTTGGCGGCGAACGCGGGATTGCGCCGATTGCGGCCTCTAGCGACATTGAAGTCACCGGTATCGAGATTGATGTGCGCGGCAAGGATGCCGAGGAAGCGCGGCAAAAGGGCTGGGATCTTGCAGTGCGCAAGGCGTGGACCAAGCTTGATGGGCCATCCATGCCCGACAGCCAGCTTGAGACAATGTTGTCGGCGGTCGTGATTGAGCAAGAACAGCTTGGGCCAAGGCGCTATATCGCCAAATTGGGCGTCATTTTTGATCGCGGACGCGCCTCGCGCTTTTTGGGCGGTTCGGGCAAACGCCGCGCCTCAACACCGCTTTTGCTGATCCCTGTGACCTTTTCTGGCGGCACTCAGCTGGTTTATGAGCGGCGCAACCCTTGGCAGCGCGCTTGGGCAGAGTTTCAGCCGGGCAACAGCCAAATCGCTTATGTGCGTCCATCGGGTGCAGGCGGACAGTCTCTGCTGATCAACTATGGGCAAACAGGGCGGCGCAGTCGGATGTGGTGGCGCAATATCCTTGAAGAATTGAACGCTGGCGATGTGGGCGTTGCGATTGTTCGGCTCAAATATTCCTATCCCGGCGGGCCTATCGAGGGGCAGTTTACGGCTCGTGTGGGCCCCGACAGCCGCTATCTCGACAGCTTTGCGATGCAGGCCGATAGCCAAAAGGAACTGCCCGAGATGTTGACCAGAGCGGTCGACCAATTTGACAAGATATTCCTCGATGCTTTGGCGAGTGGGCGGTTGAAATCGGATACAACGCTGAGCGAAGGCGCTTTTGATGCCGATCCGGCGGTTGCTCGCCTCATCGAAATCGGGCGAACGGTTTTGGCGCGGGCCGGTGTTGCGACGCGTCCTGCATCCTCTTCGTCGTCCTCGTCCTCTTCGTCGTCCTCATCCTCATCCTCCTCCAGCACGTCAGAGACGGGCACGGCGGTTGCTGTCCCGACGCCAGAGCCAACAACTGCGGCTGTGGCGAGTTTTGTCGTGCAATTTGCGACGCCGGATGCTGCGGCATTTGACGGCGCTTTGGGCGCGGTTCGCGGAGCATCAGGCGTGCGCGGAGCCTCTATCAGCAGCACGGCGATTGGCGGCACATCTGTGATGAGCGTCAGCTTTGCCGGGTCAATTGACGAGCTTGCAACCGCCTTGCGCGGGCGCGGCTTCACCGTCCAGCAGGGTGCCAATGCGCTGCTGATCTCGCGCTAATGCG
>CAZTFZ010000145.1:0-4973 GCA_964613105.1 uncultured Porphyrobacter sp.
CCCGCCTGACGCAGCAATTGCGCGGCTGCCAAGGCTGTGCCGCCGGTTGCAATAAGATCATCGACCAGAACCACGCTTTGGCCCTTGCTCACCGCAGAAGGGTCGATTTCGAGCCGGTCTTTGCCATATTCAAGAGCGTAGTCGACGCCAATTGTGGGCACTGGCAATTTGCCTGGCTTGCGGATGGGGATGAAGCCCAAACCCAATTGCGCCGCAACGGCTGCTCCAAAGATAAAGCCGCGCGCTTCCATGCCCGCTATCGCCTCTGCACCAAGGCTAGAGACGTGCTCGGCCAAATGCTCAATGCTGGATTTTAGCCCTGCCCCGTCAGCGATCAGAGTGGTGATGTCGCGAAAGGCAATCCCCTTTTCAGGGAAATCAGGAACGGTCCGAATAAGGGCGCGCAGCTCTTCTGGGCTCAGCCGCTTGTCAGGGCTGGGCCGCGAAACCACCGCTTAGTCCTTCTTGGGCTTAACCGCCGACCAGATTTGCTGCTTGGACAGATAGGCCAAAACCGTTGCAAACAAGAGGAAGATCATCACTGGCCAACCTGTTTGCTTGCGCTTGATCAGCGAAGGCTCTGCCGTCCAAGTCAGGAATGCGGCAACATCTTGGCTCATCTGAGTGATCGTTGCCTCTGTCCCGTCGTCATATTCCACCTGACCATCGGTCGCGATGGGCGGCGCCATCGCGAGATTGAGGTTCTTGAAATAAGGGTTGTGATGAAGGCCCGGGCCCGGCTCCGCCTCTGGGAACTCAGCGACCAATGCTGGGTCGGGCGCGGCATAGCCAGCCAGCAAGGATGCGACGTAATTTGTGCCATCCTTGCGCGCCTTGGTGATGAGCGAGAGATCTGGCGGGATCGCATTGTTGTTCGCCGCCGCTGCTGCCACATCATTGGGGTAAGCTTCTGGGAAAGCGTCAGTCGGAAGGCCCGGACGTGTTGTTGCTTCGCCCGTATTGGGGTCGATGCCCGGCACAGTCCAAGTCGCTGCCTCAGCCTTTACCTGCGCTTCGGTATAGCCGAGCTCTGCAAGGTTGCGGAAAGAGACGAATTTGATGCCATGGCATGCAGCGCATACCTCTTTATAGACCTTATAGCCGCGCTGAAGCTGGCCATAATCCCAAGTGCCCAATGGACCATTGAAGGAATAATCGACTTTCTCCGCCGATTTGTAAGGCAAGTGCTTAACCGGCTCCTCAGTCAAAAAGGCAACAGCCCCAAACACGAAGGAAATAAGCGCAACGCCTGCAAAGCCAAGGCCGACGAAGATTGAGATCAGGCGGATCATCGTTAAGTCTCTTTTCTACCTAAATGCCGAATTATTCTGCGGGCTGCGCAGTTGGCGGCAACACCGCTGCATCATCCTTGCCCAAGACCTTCTCTGTGATGGAGAAAGGCAAGGCCTCGGGCTGCTCTAGCTGACTGACCAGCGGCAGGATCACGAGGAAGTGCAAGAAGTAATAGGCAGTGAAAATCTGGCTAAGCATCACATAGGGCTCTTCTGCTGGCGCGCCGCCAAGATAGAACAGCGCGGCCATGGTCGGGATCAAACCAAACCAGAAGAACTTGCGGAACAGCGGACGGTAATGGCCCGAACGCACTGGCGATTTATCGAGCCACGGCAGGAAAAACCACACCAAGATAGAGCTGAACATGGCGATCACGCCCCACAGCTTAGCAGGCAAGATAAAGTCGAATGTGAAGGCCCGCAGGATCGCATAGAAGGGGAAGAAATACCATTCTGGAACGATCAACGCTGGGGTCGAGAGCGGGTTCGCTTCGATATAGTTATCAGGGTGTCCAAGCATGTTGGGCAGGAAGAAAACCATCGCGAAGAAGGCGAGCAGAGCAATGCCCAGCCCAAAGCCGTCCTTGGCCGTATAATAAGGGTGGAACGGCAGGGTGTCGCTTTCCTGCTTCACTTCAATGCCCGTCGGGTTTGACGAACCAGGGATGTGCAGCGCCCAAATGTGCAGGATCACCACGCCCAGAATAACGAAGGGCAATAGGAAGTGGAGCGAGAAGAAGCGGTTCAGGGCTGAATTGTCCGGCGCAAAACCGCCGACCAGCCACACTTGCAGGGTCTCGCCAATCAGCGGGATCGCCCCGAACAAGCCAGTGATAACCTTAGCGCCCCAGAAGCTCATCTGGCCCCATGGCAAGACATAGCCCATGAAAGCGGTCGCCATCATCAACAGGAAGATGACCACACCCAACAGCCAGATCATCTCGCGCGGAGCCTTGTAAGAGCTGTAGAACAACCCGCGGAAAATATGGATATAGACCACGATGAAGAAGAAGCTCGCGCCATTGGCATGGGCATAGCGCATCAACCAGCCCCAATTGACATTGCGCATGATATGCTCGGTCGTGGCAAAGGCAACTTCGGTGTTGGCGGCGTAATGCATCGCCAAAACAATGCCCGTTACGATCTGCACAACGAGGAAAAAGCCCGCCAGAACGCCAAAGTTCCAGAAGTAAGAGAGATTGCGCGGAACCGGATAGCCAGCACCCACGGCATTATAGACGAGGCGCGGCAAAGGCAGCCGTTCGTCTAGGAACTGGGTAAAGCCATTGGCTGGTTTATATTCGCGTGCCCAAGGAAAACTCATGATCGTATCTCTATCGCTATCTAGCCGACAAGAATGGTCGTTTCGCCAGTAAATTCATATTCTGGCACATCAAGATTGGTTGGCGCAGGTCCTTTGCGGATGCGGCCAGCGGTGTCGTAGTGAGAGCCATGGCATGGGCAGAAATATCCGCCATATTCACCTTTGTTTTCGCCCTCAGCAGCGCCCAAAGGCACACAGCCCAAATGGGTGCAAACGCCCATAGTGACGAGGACATCTTCATTGCCCTCTTTCGTGCGATCAGCCAAAGTTTCAGGCTGTCGCAATTCCGCCAGCGGCGTAGCGTTCGCCTCTTCCATCTCGGCCGCAGTTAAGCGGCGGATGAACAAAGGTTGCTTGCGAAAGATCGCTTTGATCGCTTGCCCGGTCTCAATCGCAGAAATGTCGATTTCGGTGGTACTTTCCGCCAAAACATCAGCAGATGGCGCCATTTGGCTAACCAAAGGCAGCACAGCGGCGGCCCCGCCAACACCGGCGGCGGACACCGCGGCGATATTGATGAAGTCACGGCGACGCACGCCTTCTCCATCGGCTTCGTGGATCATTTCCGGAGTTTCGGTTGCAGCAGTTTCTGCCATCGGCCCCTTGCCTTGCCTTACGCGCGTCAAACGCGCCAGAATAACCATTTAGCGCCAACCCAAGGGCCAAGCGCACACTTGCTTTACTAAGGAAATGCCTGAGCGTGATACTATGAGATAGGGTCAAACCCGTTCCATAGCGCCCCAGCATTACCCCTTAGCGACGCGCATCTAGCCGCATTGCAGGCCCTTGCCAACCGCCATTTTGGCAAGCGCTATGCGATTATGCGCAAGCTAGGCCTTATTGCCGATCAAACTGACCTGTCTGCCGCCTGTTTCTTGGCTCAAATGCGTCGCTCGGCGGTAAGAGAAAAACTTAAACCCGCCGCCTTGATTCGCTCCTGCTGAAAGGGCCGTGTATGTATCGGCCTTGCAATCCTCGATCGCAGCGACACCTGCCTCTTTCAGCAAAGCTGCAACAAAGCACGGCAGATCAAACTGGTAATGGCCAGCGCGCGTGCCTTCGCTAAAAAACCGCATATATTGAGGTGCAAATTGCCCGCGCATCCCCTCGTCCACTTCATAGCTGGCTTGCGCTATCGTCGGGCCAATGGCGGCACAGATGCGCGCAGGATCAGCGCCAAGGCCTTCCATCGCAGCGACCGTATTGGCGATTACGCCGCTTGCTGCGCCGCGCCATCCAGCATGGGCTGCGCCAATCACGCCCGCCTTCCGGTCGGCCAGCAAGATCGGCGCGCAATCAGCGGTGACTATGCCCAGCACGGTGCCTGAAAGCGCCGTAACCAGAGCGTCACCATCGGGCCTCGCATCAAAATCCCATGCCTCGTCCACCACGAGCGCATCGGGCGAATGGGTCTGGGTGAGCATGGCGAGCTTTGCGCCTGAAAGCACATCCCCACTCGCCAAGCCTTCGCGCGTCGAAAAGCCATGCGGGACGCCCTCCAATAGGCCAGCTTTGAGCATGTCTATGTCCAAGCGCTCAATCAAGAGACCGAGTGACCTGTTCCGCTGTGTCGCGCGACAGGCCATCAGCGCTCGCAATCCGCTCAAGCTCGGCGCGCATCAATTTGGCGCGGGCAGGCTCCATCTTTCGCCAACGGCCCAAGGCTGGCACAAATCGAGCAGCGGTCTGCGCATTGATCGGGTCAAGCGCTAGCAGGAAGTCTGCGAGCATTCGATAACCCTCTCCGCTGGCGGCATGAAACGCTGCTGGATTGGCAGCAAAGGCCATATAGAGCGCCCTGGCGCGGTTCGGATTGCTGAGAGTGAAATCGGGGTGCTGGGCCAAGGCTTTGACATGAGCAATCGCCTCTGGATGAAGCGACATGGCTTGCAGGCTGAACCATTTGTCGATCACCAAAGCATTTCCTAAAAAGCGCTGGTAAAAATCATCAAGCTTGGCAGTGCGAGCGTCAGTCTCAAGCCCGCACAGCACCATCAAAGCGCCCTGCCGGTCGGTCATATTGTCGGCTGTGTCATATTGCTCAGCAGCCATTTGCGCGGCCAGTTGAGGATCGCTGGCAGCCAAAAATGTGAGAGCAGCGGTCTTGACTGTGCGAGCGCCCTTTGCAGGCGCATCATGGGCAAAGGCGATTGCGCTGGCCCGCTGGTGCATTGCCGCAAGCTCGCCCTGCCATTGCTTGCCAAGCTGCGCCTTCAACGCCTCACGCGCATTGTGCAAGGCCAGCGGATCAGCGGCTTCCAGCTGGTCCATCAAGAAGGTGACACCGGGCAGCGCCATAAGCTCGCCCCGCATCAAATCATCGAGGGTTTCATCAGCGATAATCCTGCCAAAGGCCT
>CAZTFZ010000146.1:0-4970 GCA_964613105.1 uncultured Porphyrobacter sp.
AGCAGCGATGCCGCCGTTCCGATGGGCGCTCGCGCAGCTGCGCTTTACGAGGATTTCGGCGGTGCGGGGAATGAGGCAAAGGATTTCTCCGCCATCATCAAAATGCTGAAATAGTCGGGCGCAAACCCTTCTCAGCGCGGGGCTGGTGCTTCCACTGCTGCGATGATCTCTTCAAGCCATTGAGCAGGGGCCGATCTGCGGCCCACATTGGCGACAAATTCCTGTCCGCGAGCGACGCTTTGCAAGAGCCCGCGCTTAGCCCAGCGTTCCGGCCTGTCGTGATAGGATAGCCCGCCGCGCTTTAGCCATTTGGGCCGCGTCCACAGGCTTGGCGGACCGCCGGGCACCGTCAATCGCAAAGCCGCACTGGCATGCTGAGCTGTGCATCCCTGCCCGCAATAGATCACATCATTGCCGTGGTGCATCTCCAGCGCATGGGGGTGCTCAAGTTCCACCAACCAATCGGGTGCGCCATGCCGCAAATCGACCATTTCCTCGATGCGCATATAGCCAAAGATGCGGTGATGCAGCTCGCCCGTATGCTCCTCGCGGAAAAGTCCGAAAAAGACGAAGACATCGCCAATGCCAACGCCCTGATTGGCAAGATGGGTTTGCGCAGCGCCGCACTGCCCAAACAGACAGCGGCCCTTTTGGGCAAACATTGGATCATGATGGCAAAGGTCTTCGCCCCCCAGCCTGCCTTTGCTGGCGGCCTGCACATATTCGCTCAGCCCCAAATCGGCATAAGACGTGCGCGAAGCTGCGCCCGCCAAAATCGGGTGGGCTGGAATTGGAAGGCTCAACGGGCGGCCATCAACAATTGGCGACGGACCACCGCCTGACCCACTGTCAAAACCCTTGCGAGAGAGGATAATTCGCATAACAGCTGCGGCGCTGGCCCACATCTGCGGCAATAACAAGCCTTTGCGCATGCGCGAAAGGCGCTTATTAGGCTTGCTATGACCAAAAAAATCACCGCTCTCATCATGGCCGGCAAACGTTCCGGCGTCCTCGACCCGCTCGCAGAACGGGCAGGCGTCTCGCAAAAATGCGTCGCACCTGTAAGCGGCAGGCCAATGATCGAGCACGTCGTCGAAGCCGTTTCGAGGTGCGAACATATCGCCGAGATCCGGATTGTCGCTCATGAGCCTGAGGAAATCCGCGCAATCCCGCTCGTCGGCGCTCTGGAAAAATCGGGGCGGCTGGTCTTTAAAGAAGGCGCTTTCAACATTGTCGATAGCGTCTTTGCCGGCGCAGAGGGCGCAGACTTCCCCGTCATGCTGACGACGGCGGACAACTGCCTTGTCACGCCCGAGGGCTATAGCGAATTCATCGAAAAAGCCCTTGCGGCAGGCGCTGGCGCAGCCGCTGCCCTTGCGCGCAAACAGGATGTGCAAGGAGCCGATCCAGAGGGCCAAAAGAAATTCTATGAATTTTCCGACGGCGGCTATTCCAATTGCAACACCTATTGGATTGGCAGTGAGGAGGCTCTTTCGGCCGCTGAAATCATGCGCGAAGGCGGCCAATTTGTGAAGTTTCCGCGCCGGATCGCCAAGGCCTTTGGCACGTTTAACCTCATCCGCTTTTACCTTGGCTGGGGCACGAAGGAAGGCATCTTTGAGCAAGTCTCACGCCGCTTCGGCTTCAAAATGTGTCCGATTGTGATGTCAAATGGCGAATTTGCCATCGATGTCGACAATTTCCGCACTTTTGAGGTGACAGAGAGACTGCTCGCCAAACGGGCCAACAAAGATGGAGCCAGCAAGGAAACGGGCAGTGCGGCATCGGCGGATAAGCCTGCCAGCTAAGCTAAGCCCGTGAGCAGGATGCACCAGCCATGATGAGCCGCCTGATCCGCAATATGGGCTGGCTTTTGGGCGGGCGCGGCATCAACGCCGTGCTCAGCCTCGTTTATCTGGCGCTGGCAACGCGGACACTGGGCCTCGATGGCTTTGGCTATTTCGCAATCATCATCGCCATCGGCCAAGCCGTCACAGGTCTTGCCAATTTCCAGACGTGGCAATTTGTCGTGCGCTGGGGAACAGGAGACGAAGGGCCAACACAAGCAACCGGCTTTGCCATTGCGCTCGATTTGCTGTCCGTATCCATGGGCGCGGTTCTTGCTGCGATTGTTGTTTGGAGCGCGCAGTTTTGGTTGCCACTGCCAAGCGATCTCCTTCCGATTGCCTTTGGCTTTTGCATCGTCTCGCTGATCTCGATCCGCAGTACGCCTATTGGCCTGTTGCGGTTGCGGTTCGACTATAAACGCGCCATCGCCGCCGAAGCGGTTCAGCCTGTCGTGCGAGCGATCGGAGCGATTTTGGCAGCGCTCTATATGCCGACAGTGCTTGGCTTTATTCTGGCCTGGGCCTTGGCAGAGCTGGCCGTAGCGATTGCCTTGTGGATCACCGCCCTGAGGCGCGAGCGGGTCGATGTATCGCAAATATCCTTGCGCAATATCCCTCGCAAACACCCTGAAAGTTGGCGCTTCGTTTGGTCAACCAATATGACCGGCAGCCTGACGATTGCGAGCAAGCAAATCCTGCTTTTGCTGGTTGGGGCCATTGGCGGAGAGGCCTTTGCGGGCGGCTTTCGTGTTGCCGGCCAGCTTGGCCAAGCGCTGGTCCAGCTAGCGCAAACGGTTTCCAAAGCGATCTATCCAGAGCTGGTCCATGCCCATGACAACGCCCATGATATGGCGCGGCGCATGGCCAATATCGCGCTCATCGGCGGGGTGCTCGCAGTGATCGTGGCGCTTGTGTTTGGCCGGCAAGGACTGGTGCTGATTGCTGGCGAAGAATTCCGCGTCGTCTATTGGGCCATGGTAATCATGGCGATTGCGGGCGCGATTGAGCTGGTGGGTGCGAGCCTTGAATCCTTGCTGGTCAGCGCAGGCCGCGCAGGCACAGCCTTTCTGGTTCGCGCCGTGCCGACCCTGCTGGCCTTTGCATTGCTCGATGTGGCGATGGAATGGAATGGCTTGAAAGGCGCAGCCTTCACCGTTTTGGGCTCAAGCGCTTTGGCGGTAATCGGTTTTTGGGTGGCGATCATCTCGCTCCAGCAAATCCGCATTACGGTTGATGTTCCTGAGAATGCGCAAATCGATCCCAAGCAAGATCAGCGCTCTTGATCGCTGCCTCTATCAGGCTCTTTCGCGACTGATTTTCGCATGATGATGCACAGCAATCCAAAACCCAAAAGCCACATAAATTTGGTTGCCAGTTGAGGCATTACGCTCGTGTCAGGCGGGCCAGCTTCCTCTGCTCGTTTCAGTGCAAACAAGGCTCGTGCCATGGTCAGGCGTTCTTCCCAGCTTAGTACGCGCGCGGTGTTTAGTCGTGGGTTGATGCGTTCGAAATACAAAAGAGCATGACGCAGCTCGGTGTCGGGCTTGGATGCTGCAACCAGCCGAAACCTTTTGTGGCGAGTGAAACGCGTCAGAGCCTCTGCCTGATCATTCAAATCTGCCGAGACGCTCCATATTTGACCGTTCCAACCAGTATAGGGCTGGAGAGCAGAAAAGCGCTGCACCGACGGGATATCGACTGCGGCGATAGTGTCAGCATCTGCTGCGGAATGTGTCGGCGTTAAAAGTGCAATCAAGGCAAACGGAGCCAAGAGGCGTGCAATCATAACAATTCCTAGGGATCATGGCGTTTAGCTACTCCCGGAAAAACTATGATCGGTTGCACCGCTCCAAATGGTGCTCATTTTCCAAAACGGCGTGCTGTCCATTTTGGATGTGAATTACAAGATTGTAATGGCTATACTGTCGGCGGCCCATCCGGTTCCCAAAAAATAAGGAACTTTACGTAAAAGCCTGCTGCCCCGTGATTGCGCAGCCGATGACGGCCAGCTTAGTCACCTGCCTCTGGCAGAGGGTAGGCAAGCTTGGGCTTGCGTGCTGCCAGCGTTTCATCAAGCCTACGGCGCGGAGCGTAATGCGGCGCTGTCTTGAGGCTCTCATCGCCCGATTTCGCGCGCTGCGCCACGCTGCGCAATGCGACAATAAACTGGTCGAGCGCAGCCTTGCTTTCGGTTTCGGTCGGCTCGATCAGCATGGCACCATGCACCACCAATGGGAAATACATGGTCATCGGATGATAGCCCTCGTCAATCAGCCCTTTGGCCAGATCAAGCGTGCTCATCCCTTCCGCAAAGCCCTCATCGCCAAACAAGGCCTCATGCATGCACGGCGCATTTGTGCCATCCTCAAACTTGGCAAAAGGCGCATGCAGCACATCCTCCAAACTGCGCAGTAGGTAGTTGGCGTTCAAAACCGCATCTTCTGCAACTTGCTTCAAACCGTCAGCACCATGGCTGAGCATATAGGTGAGCGCACGGCTGAACATGCCCATTTGCCCATGAAAGGCCGTCATCCGGCCAAAGGGTTGCTCGGGCCCAAGCTCTTCATTTGCGCCCTCTTCGACCAGATGGATCACGCCGTCATCGGTGCGCGCTGTGTAAGGCAGCGGGCCAAAGGGCGATAAAGCCTCGCTCAAGACAACCGGCCCAGACCCCGGACCGCCCCCGCCATGCGGGGTAGAGAAGGTCTTGTGCAGATTGATGTGCATCGCATCGACGCCCAGATCGCCGGGGCGCACTCTGCCAACAATCGCGTTGAAATTGGCCCCATCGCAATAGACGAACCCGCCCGCTTCATGGACCGCATCTGAGATCGCTTTCAAGTCAGGCTCAAACAATCCGCAGGTGTTGGGATTGGTGATCATGACCGCTGCCACATCGGGGCCAAGGCGCGCTTTGAGCGCGGCCAGATCAACGCGGCCTTCGCTGGTCGCTGGAATATCCTCCACGCTATAGCCTGCAAATGCGGCTGTCGCGGGATTGGTGCCATGAGCGCTTTCAGGAACCAGCACGACTTTGCGAGCATCGCCGCGCGCTTCCAATGCGGCCCGGATGCACAAGATCCCGCACAGCTCGCCATGAGCGCCCGCCTTGGGGCTCATCGC
>CAZTFZ010000147.1:0-3119 GCA_964613105.1 uncultured Porphyrobacter sp.
ATAAATCTTCCCAACGTAGACTGTGCCAAAGCAGTATTTGCGCGCGAATAATCTGGACGTGGGCCCAGCGGATCCATAAATCCTATTGAAAGAACAGGCGAAAGCGAGATTCTCATGCGCAGCATTGGCAGGCGCACCATCTCTAGAATTGTGAAGGTCCTTTGCCTTGCGGCTTTGGGTGCTGCTGCTGCTTGGCTGCTCAACATCAATCTAAATCCCAATGCAGGCTTGGATGTGCCAGACGCTTTGCCTGATTTCAGCGCTGCTGAACCATCTGAGCAAGTGGTTCTGCCGGCATTGGAGCCGGGCGACCTCAAACCCCTTAGCGAGGCAGAGGCTCTGCTGGAAAATGCGCAATTGCCCTTTGCCAGCGAAGCATTGGAAGCCGCTCGGCCGCTTATTTTGCCTGCGGGTGAAAATGCCGCATTGGCGCGCACGACTGCGCAAAATTGTCTCACCGCCGCTGTCTATTACGAGGCTGGGTTTGAGCCAGAGATGGGCAAGCGCGGCGTCGCTCAAGTCATTTTGAACCGGGTAAGCCACCGCGCCTATCCCAATTCGATCTGCAATGTCGTCTATCAAGGGTCTGAGCGCAGAACCGGTTGCCAGTTCTCTTTCACTTGCGATGGCAGCCTAGCGCGCCGTCCTTCACCCAAAGCATGGGCCAAAGCCCAATTGGTTGCTGCCCAAGCGATTGCTGGCAATGTTGAGCCAAGCGTTGGCATGGCCACCCATTACCACGCCGATTATGTCGTGCCTTACTGGGCTTCGTCGCTGTCGAAGGTCGCAAAACTGGGCCGCCATTATTTCTACCGCTGGAAGGGAAGCCCGGGCCGCCGCGCTGCTTTCACACAAGCCGCTACGTTCGCGATTCCAGAAGACCAGATCCCACTGATAGGTGAGGCGGGCGTGATCGATGTCGAAGATTTGGGGCTTGTGCCAGAATATGAGGGATTTGAGCCCGGCTCTAACATCTATGCCGATCAATGGTCGGGCACGCTGGATGAGCAAGGCTCTCCTGTAAGGGCAGGCGCAGCTGTTGGTGCAGGATCAATCGGGACAGGATCGGTTGGCTCAGGATTAGGGAGCGGGGCTTCTGACAGCAAAACCGAAGAAGATGCACCGCCGCCGCGTGATCCCTTGTTGCGGGCCGATGATGGTGAGCGCGGGCTGGTCGCAGATGAGCGCGCTGGGACGCTTCGCCGTCAGGAATGAGCCGTGCGTTCGGCTGAAAAGCGAGCGCTAAACTGAGCGCTTCAAGCCCTATTTGGCGCTATTGGCTGACTTGCTTGAGTTGCGCTTCGACCCATCAAAATCGAGCGATTTGAGCATGTTGATCATGCCTGCATAGCCTGTTTGCGGGTGGGGCGGACGCATAGCCGACTGCGAATGCGTCACAGCTTTTACGCCGATCACATTGCCCGGCCTTGCATAGCGGCAGACCAATATTTCCTCAGCACCAATGCCGCTAAGGCCGCATCCCACTTGGCCAGTGTTGTGCCAAATCATCTGCGTGTAATGGCTCACATCAGCGACATTGCCGGTCGTGCTGTTGTGAGGGAATGTGCCCGACTTATAGTACTTCTTTTCTGCCACCCACAGATTGACCATGGCCTCTGCTGAGTACGCTCCGGGTGTCCCACCCCAGATGTTCTCACCCTCAAGCGGCTGGCCGGGGATGTTGGGCGAATGCTCAAATTTGCCGTGGCGCGACAAGTGATCAGCCCATTGCTGAGCGCCCTTAGCAAGCTGTGCATTCCAAGTAAGCGGCCCTGCGCCCATCTTTGCACGCTCAAGATTATGGCTAGCGAGCATCCGGCTTTCCAAATTGGTGACGCGGCCCTGCATTCCGGGCAATGCGGCGAGCGCCGCAGCCAAAAGAGCCACCTTACCAAATCTGTTCAAGCCGTTTCGTCGCATGATCCTACCTCGTGTGAGAGGCGGATATGGGCGAAGGCCAACTAAGGACTATTCAAGCACTGTGCTTAGCGGAAATTAACCATAAGCCGCGCTGGTCGGGCAGGGGTGGCTGTTGCGACAATCGCTTGTCCCTCGGGCAAATCCCTAGATATAAGGGAAGCCCATAAGCCAAGCTCAAGGGCGCAGCTTGCACGCGATGCTTATAGCGAAGCTATTTTAGGAAGGGGTGTTGTTTGACGCCGCAGTTGCAAAGATCCGTTCGATCTTTTTGGGATCAGAGCGCACGATCTGCACGACATCACCATGCTTTGCGAGCTCAAACACGCGGCGTGCAAATTCAAGCGGCAAGCCAATGCAGCCATGCGTTGCGCGAGTGGCCGACATGGGGCTGCCATGTAGGGCCACGCCATCATTGGTGATGAACAGAGAATAGGGCATCGGCGCATCATAGCTGCGCGAATGATAATCGCGGTAACGCCGCAAGATTGGGAAAGACCCTGTCGGTGACAAATGGCTTTGCGCGCCATAGACGATCACCGCTGTGCCAATCTCGTGGCCATCGCGGAAGACTGAAATCATCTGCCTGCGCAAATCGACAAAAATCGCCAGCTTGCCTTTGGCAACGCCTTCTTCGTCCCACATGAACTGGCCATGCGAGAGCTCAAGATTGGTTTTGAGGATCGACTTAATGCCCTTGGGCAATATCCCGCTTTCATAGCCCAGCCTTGCATCTTGCGGGGTCAGGCTTGCTCGTTTCCAGTCACCGGCCTGTTCGACTAGGCCCGACTTTGTAGCGAGTTTTTCTGTGTTTCGCGGGGTTTGAACTGACTGTTCAGCAGCGTCAGCTTGCGCATCGAAACTGCCCGTTGGGTTAGGGCTTTGGAAGTCAGGGCTCTGTGGGTCGGGGCTCTCTGGGTCAAAAGTGCTTTTATCTGCCCGAGCGTTCGCGCCAATTTTCGCATTATCTGCTGCTTTAGTGGTTTCGCCTGCTGTGATTTCAGCAGCGAACTCGGCAGCATAGAGGCCCACGGGCACAGCCAATAGCGCAAGCACTGCGCCAGCGAGAAACCCGCTGCGCATTATCAGGCGCTTTTCAGTGTTTTTGAAGCCGCAGCCGCCCCAGCAAGACCTGCATGCTTACGGCGGCGCATGGCCGCCCCGATCAAACCGAAGCCCATGATCATCATGGCCCAAGTCTG
>CAZTFZ010000147.1:3219-4921 GCA_964613105.1 uncultured Porphyrobacter sp.
GATCATCATGGCCCAAGTCTGAGGTTCTGGAACGGCAGCTATGACGCCTCCAGTGCTTGTCCCACCTGTTGTCGTGCCGCCTGTCGTAGTTCCACCAGTGGTCGTGCCGCCAGTAGTGGTATCGCCAATCGGCGTGCCACCGGGCGCTGCGTCAGGTGCTGCTGCAAGCGCTGGTGCGCCAAGAATTGGTATGAGTGCGCCGCCCGGTCCGCCAAGCACAACAGGGCCGGGGCCCACAGCGGCTGGCGTCGCTACGCTAGCGACATCGGCGATCGGCAATGTTGCACCCGGTGCCGTTTGCGGCACTGCGGGGGTTTGCGCCAATTGCTGGATCGCTTGCTCTGGCGCGTCGTCAAAGACCTTGCCCAAAGCGCGATTGCCCGGTGCAACCTCTTCGCCCAATGCAAGGGCGCCAGCTTTGCCTTTGCCCTTGTCTTTAAAGTCGTCGGTCGCTCCGCGTTCGCCAGGCGAACGGCCAACAAAGCGCTGCAAAGCGTCGCTGGTCTGCGCAAGAGCGGTCGGGATAGATGTCTCAGTGTAAATTGACGCGCCAAAAGGCACAGCGACCACTGCCGCTAGCGCAAGGGCACCCAATCCCAACTGAGTTTGGCCAATCTTAGCTTGGCGCAATTTAAGTTCCATCATCACCCTCTTGTGCGACTTATCGTGATGCAATTTACGGTTTGAATTGTGAATGAGGCCAAAACACTTCTCAATGGCTCATCGCAAATTCCATCACTCTGTGTGCCGTTATAGCAGATTTTGGTCAAAAACCAAGGGCTGAAGGTGAGCTTGGACCCAGTCTGAAACAAAGCCGTTGCGCTTGGCAGTTTGAAGCCTCAATTTGAGCCGCAATTGCCTGCAATTCCACCGCTTTTATGGTTAAAATTGATCAATTTTCAATGGTTTAAACGCCAAATATTGCCTGTATCAAAGGGTGCGAAAAGCTTGTCTTGCTACTTAACTTCACCAAGCGCCCGATCTGACACTCTGACCCGCCAAAAGGTTAATATCCACCATTGATAAACAGCCTTGGCGACAGGATCGGCCCCAGCGATATGGTTGGGGCCAGTTGGCTGTTTCCAACTGATTGAACTAAGCCTTGCTATGGACCTTTGGCAGCATGAGGCGTAACAAAAGCCTCATACCCCGGGGAGCTAAGCGAGTCTCGCGCATTTCATTTGCGCCTGGCATTGGCTGAGAGGGGCGTTTCGCAAGCGCCTGACCCGTTGAACCTGATCCGGCTGGCTTGCAGTGCAAGCGCTAAGATAACCGGCGGAGGAAGTGGGCTGAGCGATTGGAGCCATACTGGCCAGACAATCGCAATCCCTCCGACTTCGCAAAGCTAAGCGAGAGGAGGCATGCATATGGTCACAGAATTTGACTATCCCGCTTGGGTCATGATTGCGATTGGCGTCTATGCTCTTGCCGCTGGCATTGGCGAATTTCGTCGACCCGGTTTTTGGGCTGGTATGATTGATGATTTGGCAGGCTCGAATGCTCTGCGATTTCTGACAGGGCTAATTCTCATCGCGCTGGGCTTGCCGCTCTATCTCATCGAACCTTGGGGAAGCGGCGACATTATGGTCGCAATCATCAAAATCATCGGCGCTTGGATGGTCATTGAGGGGGCATTGTTCCTCGCATTTGGCGATTGGATGCTCAAATTCGCTCAGCGCCTGATGGGCTCCGGCGCTCGCAT
>CAZTFZ010000148.1:0-4723 GCA_964613105.1 uncultured Porphyrobacter sp.
CCTTGCTGACCGTCTGCTGCACCAGGATTGCGCAATGCGCTTTCGAGGAATGAACCAAAGACGTTACCAACGCCGATTGCCGCCATACCAGCGCCAATAGCTGCGAGACCGGCACCAACGAGCTTTGCTGCTTCTGCTTCCATTATTCTAACTCCTTAAAAACCAAATTTGATTGTGAAAAATCTTAGTGAAGATGCTCGGCATCATTGATGTACAATGATGTGAGCAATGCGAAAACATAGGCCTGAATGCCTGCAACGAGGATCTCAAGCGCGCTAATCCCAATCATCAGGATGAAGCTTGGCAGACCAACCAGCGCCCCGAAACCGAGACCAGCATTGGTGCCATCAATGACGAAACTCGCCAGAACCTTAAGCAGGACGTGGCCCGCCATCATGGCCACGAACAGTCGCAAAGCGAGGCTGAACGGGCGCACGAGGAATGAAATGAGCTCGATCGGGAAAATGATCGGGATCATCGGCAAAGGCGTGCCATGCGGCACGAATAGCGTGAAGAATTTGATCCCATGCTTCCAAAAGCCAACGATCAAAACAATCGCAAAGCTGATGATCGCCAGAACACCTGTGACGGTGAAGTGGCTGGTGAAGGTAAAGGGATGAACGCCCGGAACCACGCCCAAGGGCACAAGGCCAAGCAGGTTCGCAAACAGGATAAACATGAAAAGGCTAAAGACATAAGGCACATATTTGCGCCCTTCTTTGCCGATATTCGCCTCTAGCATGTCGTCGATGAAGCCCGTCGCGCTCTCGACCATCATTTGCCAGCGACCGGGCACCAGCTCGCGCCTCATTCCGCCAGCCACGAAAATGAACAAAGCCACGGTGGCAATCGCCATCCACAAGGATGAGTTGGTAAAAGCAATGTTGAACCCGGCGATTTCCCAATTTTGCGTACCGGCAAGCGGTTCAATCGCAAATTGCTTCATCGGGTCGACTTTGGCCTGTTCGGCTGCCACTTTGGCTAACCCCTGTTCCTTGCGTTAATCCTCAAGATCCGTTTCCGAACCTTCGACCGGCTTATTTGCCGCGCGAATAATATTGCTGAAAGCCACGATTATCCCGAGGAACAACCCAACCAACAGACCCCATGGCGACGTGCCGGCAAACCAATCTACGGTCCAACCAATCACTGTCCCGCCCAGCAGCCCACCCAGCAAATCCGCTAGCACTCGGTTACCGCTGCGATAATTCGCATCAGTCGCCGATACTTGCGGTTCGGTGCGTTCCTCTTCGCGCTCTTGAGCAGCCTTTAGCCGCTCTTCAAGCGCGTCAATTCGCGCATCTTCACCGATAGGCTCCCGCGTGGGTAATTCATCGCTCATGCTGCGCTCCTTTTTGAGGGGATGCACGACACGGGCAAAGACTTACCCGCCAAGGGCGCGGTCCCCTTAGTAAGCGCGCGTTTGCAAGTCAACATAAGAGGGCGCGTGACACCGAAGTTCCGCACGCCAAAATGAGGATTGGCCACCGCGGCCAAGCGAGGCTGTAGGGCGAGGATTGCTGGTGATGTTGCAGTTCATGCACAAGGGGTTGATGCAAAAGCGTCAAGCAATTGCACAATGCCTCAAGCTAAGAGGTCTATTTCGGGGCCTTCAAGCTGGCCCAAAACCTCTACAGAAGCAGCGTTAAGCGGCGCAGCGGCTATCGCGCACAGGCGGGTCTTCCCCGCGGGTTTGCCAGCTGCCATCGGGCGCTTGATATTTTTCGCCGGCAGCGGTTTTGGCTATCAATTGGCATCCGCTCGCCAGAGCATATTGCTCAATCGTAGCGCCTGCAGCTTGAGCGCGCTCAGAATAGACCGCACGACGCTTAATATTGATGTCATCCACAATTCTGCGCAAATCAGCAGTCTCTGGCCCGACAATCGCAAGATAGCCGTCCATCTTCTCGCCGATCTGGCCAGCACTGCGCGCTGCGGAATATTCAGCCGAGCGCTGCGCAAAAGCTGGAGCGACGACCCCGCCCACACCCATGGCGAGCGCGCTGGCGGTCAAAACGATCTTTGCAAGGTTTTTCATCGCTAATCTCTTTCCCTAATCCTCAAAGCTGAGCTTGCGGCTTGGCCAACAAGGCCCTCAGCGCAACCGCTCAAAAAATATCGGCATTCTCTTCAATCGTATTGTTCGCATCCTCGGCCAATCTCACGATCACTTCTTGTGTGATATTGAGGTTTAGCTCAATCACAATTGGCTCTTCAGGCGCATTGACAGTCACGCATCCGGCCAAAAAGACCGGCGACACAGCCATACACAATTTCGCTGCATGACCACGCCTTTGCACCTGTTTCAAACGCTCTCTTATTGGCTTCCTCGTTAACTTCCTTACGCCGTCACCGGCGCAGTCAGTCCCGTTTAATCCATGCCCCTTCATGGCAAATCCTCGCTTTCCAAGTCCTGAATATCAGGTTCATTGATGGTTGTTTCAGCAGCCTTTGCATCCTGTAAGGATTGCGCAGCGGCCTGCGTAGCTTCTTGAACTTTCTCAAGATTGTTGAGCGCAACCGGGTCATAGAGCAATTTTAAGCCGCTCAAGAGCTCATAGAATTGCGCGCGCACATTGACCCTAAATTGCAGCGGCAACTGCGCCAATTGCCGAGTGATAATATTGCTCTTCGTGCCGACGCCTTGGGTCACACCGTCAAAGCGCACGCGGGTAACAATTTCCCCGATCAGAGGGCCTTCCATGCCAACGCTCATTTGGCGATAATCAAGGCTGCGCAAGGCATCGAAGGCAAAGTCGGCGACCGCCCCCATGTCTTCATAGGTCAGCTCGCCGACATAAGAGACATTGCCCCCCGGCGTACGCGACAACAGCAGCCCATCTTCGATCATGCCATTGCCATCAGTATCGAAGACGATGGGGACCGTTCCATCAAATGTGCCCCGCCCGCTCAAATTGCCAAGTTCCAGCGTGTCGATAAAGGTGGCCGCATCCAGCCCTACGATCTCAAATGTATAGCGCCGCTCTTCTGCAACGGCGAAATTGAGCAATGTCGGCCGCAGCACCAATTCGCCGCCCATAAATGGCCATTTGCCGCCATTGATTGACACTAGCGTGCCATCGGTCACCGCAAATTCGATTGTGCCATCAAGCACTTCGATACCGGGGTTTACCGACCCAATCTCCAGAACCTGACTTGGCGCAGTGGTGAGCGAGACGAGATCGACAAACTCCACCGTCCCGCGCACATTCTTTACCGGCCCAAAGGCGGCGGCAAAGTCAAAGTCATTGCTGGAAAAGCTGCCGAAGCTGGTGACATCATTGCCGCTCCATTCGATCCGCCCTTCTCCGTAAATCACCCCCCTCGCCAAAGCGATAACGCCCTTGGTGAGAACGCTTAGATCGTCTGGTTGCAACCCTTCGTCAAACAGCAATGCAGGCACTTTTAGATTTGCAAATCCCTGCGCTGTTTCAAGGTCATGGAAGACAGATGTTGCAGCGACCACGCGGTCACTGTTGGGTTCCCTCAGCTGAGCCAAGGCGAGCACTTTATCTTCGCGCATAGTGAGGGTCGCATCGCGCGCGAAAAGAGGATTGAAACGGGCCGCTTGCGCCTTGTCACTCAGCCTGAATGCACCATCGCTCAGCAAGAGCCCATCCGAGCCATAACTCCAATTGCCAGCGGCCTCGTCGACATTAAACGCAATCGCGCCAGCATTGACCTTGGCATCGGCAAAAGAACCCTTCGCTTCTGAGCCAATTTCAGCCTCCAGCAGGCCGAGCGATACCTCGTTCAGCGCATCAGCCTCGCCCAAAGCTAGCTCTACATTGCGAGCGGAAACCTTACCCGGATAGGCAAAATCAATGCCGCTGCTCGCAAAACTCAGAGGTGTTTCGCCCAACAGACCCTCAAGCTCAAGCGAGGGCAAACGGGCCGCTATTTTTAGCGCTCCTGATGGCGCACGGCGAACGATTGCTCCAGCTGAGCCGGGGCAGAGTGAAACCGCGCGTTCCTGCACTCTAAGCCCAGCGACTTGGAGGTCATCAAACGCCACATTTGTGCATGTCTGACCCAAAGCTAACCCACCATTGTCAGAATATGTGCCGCGCAATGGAAGTGACAGTCCCTTGACCTTGGCGTTCGCAGCCAAAGCGCCACTCATGGTGACTTCACCGTCAAAGGCAAGCTGCCCAGCCCTGCCTTGCGACACCAGCATTTTGGGCAAGGCAATCGCGCTTGAGCCAGCGGCATATTCAGCCATAGAAAGGTTGAACACATTGGAACCAGCGCCATCGCCAACCATCCGGCCAGTGATACGCGGCAAGCCCTCGCCGCCTGTTGCAATGTCCCCTTCCATGCGCGGCGTCGCGCCATCGGCCATGCTCAATTCAAACTGTGAGAGCGCAAACAGCGCCGCTCCACTGGGCGTTCTCACAGAGGCGCTGGGAACGCTCACGGTGGTTTTGTCTTGCGTGCGGCGCGCCACCATGCGCGCTTGCATCACGCTGCCCGGCAAAGCTTTAGCAAGCGCAGCGCTGGCCTTTTGCGCGAGCGGTTCAAGCAGCGTATCTGCGCCAGCGCCGTCCAAGCCAGCCAGAAGGTCGCGAGGCACAGAACCCAGCCGCATTGCGCTGCCGCTGATCTCGCTGCGCGCCTCCCATTCTGAAAAGCCAGTGCGCGCTCGCACTGTTCCATCAAACGCCAACTTGCCAAATTGTGCCTGAGGACCACCTGCCCCGCGCAGAGCAATCGTGTGATCAAG
>CAZTFZ010000149.1:0-4703 GCA_964613105.1 uncultured Porphyrobacter sp.
TGCACGAACACGCCGGAGATGCCGGTGAAGACCTCTGCCACGTGGAAGGGCTGTGACAAGAACTTCTGGATCTTACGAGCGCGAGCAACGGTCAGCTTATCTTCTTCAGAAAGCTCGTCCATGCCCAAAATGGCGATGATGTCTTGCAAAGACTTATACTTCTGCAAAGTCTCTTGAACCTTACGAGCGGTCTCATAATGCTCTGCACCAACAACGCGCGGCTCAAGCACGCGGCTGGTGGAATCGAGCGGGTCAACAGCGGGGTAAATGCCCAGCTCTGAAATCGCGCGGTTCAGCGTGGTGGTCGCATCCAAGTGAGCGAACGAAGTTGCAGGCGCAGGGTCGGTCAAGTCATCGGCAGGCACGTAAATGGCCTGAACCGAGGTGATCGAGCCCTTGTTGGTCGATGTAATCCGCTCTTGCAGATTGCCCATATCGGTCGACAGGGTTGGCTGATAGCCCACCGCTGACGGGATACGGCCAAGCAGAGCCGACACTTCTGAACCGGCTTGGGTAAAGCGGAAGATGTTGTCGACGAAGAAGAGCACGTCTTGCCCCTCTTGGTCGCGGAAATATTCCGCCATGGTGAGGCCCGACAAAGCAACGCGGGCACGCGCACCAGGAGGCTCGTTCATTTGGCCGAACACAAGCGCCACTTTGGAGCCTTCGCTGATCGCTTCGCCAGCATCGTTCTTGGCAATAACGCCAGCGTCGAGGAATTCGTGATAAAGGTCATTGCCCTCACGCGTCCGCTCGCCAACGCCAGCAAACACCGAAACGCCGCCGTGGCCCTTCGCGATATTGTTGATGAGTTCCTGAATAAGAACCGTCTTGCCAACACCAGCGCCGCCGAACAGGCCGATCTTACCGCCCTTTGCGTAAGGCGCGAGCAGATCGATCACCTTAATGCCGGTCACAAGGATCGCAGCATCGGTGGATTGGTCAATGAAAGGAGGGGCTTCTGCGTGGATCGGCGCAGACATATCCGCACCGATGGGGCCGCGCTCGTCAATGGCTTCGCCAACGACATTCATGATCCGGCCAAGCGTCTTGGGGCCAACCGGCACAGAAATCTGAGCGCCTGTGGAAATCACTTCGCTGCCGCGGGTGAGGCCTTCGGTCGCATCCATCGCGATGGTGCGAACAGTGTTCTCGCCAAGGTGCTGGGCAACTTCGAGGACCAGCGTTTGCTCGCCATTCTTGGTCTCAAGCGCTGAGAGAATTGCGGGCAGCTCGCCTTCGAACTGGACATCGACGACAGCGCCGATGACCTGGGCAATCGTGCCCCCTGTCGCTTTGTTCGCCTTAGGAGCGGCCTTTGATTTTTTACGTACTGCGGTAGCCATGGTGTTTCCTTAGCCTTCGTTTTCGTCGAGCGCTTGCGCGCCAGCGTTTATGGTTTTGCTAAAGCGCTTCTGCGCCTGCAATAATTTCGATTAACTCGGTGGTGATCGCTGCCTGACGGCGGCGGTTGTATTGAATGGTGAGCGCGTTGATCAGATCGCCCGCATTGCGCGTTGCATTGTCCATCGCGGTCATAGAAGCACCATGTTCGGATGCCTCGCGCTCTAGCAAGCCGCCAAAGATTTGCGTTTTCACATAGCGCGGCAAAAGCGCAGCGAGGATTTCTTCCTCATCAGGCTCATACTCAACCGCTGCACCGCTGTCTTCGCTCGCCTCGGGCGTTGGCACAGGGATAAGCTGCGTTGTCGTAGGCGTTTGGACCAGAGCGGATTGAAATTTCGGCGCGACAAGATGCGCCACATCAAAAGCGCCCTCTTCAAACATTGCGATCAATTCGTCAGCAATGCCGCCAGCCTCTTCAAAGCCGGGTGTGCGTACGGTTGATGTGTCAAAATGCTTGGCAATCTGGTTTTCATAGTCGCGCTTAATCGGTGCGCGCCCCTTTTTGCCAACGAGATAGAAGGACACGTCCTTGCCCTCTGCCGTCAATTTGGCTGCTTGGATCTTAGCCTCTTTAACAAGGTTAGAGTTCAAACCGCCGCACAGACCTTTGTCGGTGTTGATCAGCACAAGCATATGCTTTTGGTTTGCGCCGCTGCCTGCCAGCAATTTGGGCGCACTATCGCCGGAAACCTTGCCCGCAAGCGAGGCCATGACCGCAGACAGACGCGTCGCATAAGGACGAGCCGCCTCAGCCGCAGCCTGCGCACGTCGCAACTTGGCCGCAGCGACCATTTGCTTGGCCTTGGTGATCTTCTGGGTGGATTTAACCGACCCGATCCGATCTTTCAGTTCCTTGAGCGATGCCACAGCGTGTTATCCCTTAAGCGAACTGTTTGCCGAAAGCTTCGAGCGCTGCGACAGTCTTGTCTTTCACATCGCCTTCAAACTTCTTGCTGTCGCGGATTTCCTTGAGGATGTCTGCGTGGTCCTTGCGGAAGAAGGCGAGCATGCTTTCCTCATATTCGGTCACGCGGGTCACATCGACCTCGTCGAGATAGCCATTGGTGCCAGCAAAGATCGACACGGTCTGCTCTTCAAACGGCATTGGCGAGAACTGGGCTTGCTTGAGCAATTCGGTAAGGCGAGCACCGCGATTAAGCAGTTTCTGCGTCGATGCGTCCAAATCCGAACCGAACTGGGCAAAGGCCGCCATCTCGCGATATTGCGCAAGGTCGAGCTTCATCGAGCCGGACACTTTCTTCATCGCTTTGGTCTGGGCTGCGCCGCCAACACGGCTAACCGAGAGGCCCACGTTAATCGCCGGGCGGATGCCTTGGTAGAACAGATCCGTCTCTAGGAAGATCTGGCCATCGGTGATCGAAATCACATTGGTCGGAATATAAGCGGACACATCGCCCGCTTGCGTCTCAATGATCGGCAGAGCGGTCAAAGAACCCCCGCCATTGTCGCCATTCATCTTCGCGGCGCGCTCTAGCAAGCGTGAGTGAAGATAGAACACGTCGCCGGGATAGGCTTCACGGCCCGGAGGACGACGCAGCAGCAAAGACATCTGGCGGTAAGCAACCGCTTGCTTCGACAAATCGTCATAAACGATCACAGCGTGCATGCCATTGTCGCGGAAAAACTCGCCCATCGCGCAGCCTGTGTAAGGCGCAAGATATTGCAGCGGAGCAGGCTCTGAAGCGGTCGCAGCGATAACGATGGAATATTCCATCGCGCCGTTCTCTTCCAATTGCTTCACGATCTGCGCAACGGTGGAACGCTTTTGACCAACCGCGACATAAACGCAGTAAAGCTTTTTGCCCTCGTCTTTCGACTTGTTGGGGGTTTTCTGATTGATGAAAGTGTCAATCGCAACCGCTGTCTTGCCGGTCTGACGGTCACCAATGATCAATTCGCGCTGACCGCGGCCCACAGGCACAAGTGCGTCAATCGCTTTTAGACCCGACTGCACAGGCTCTGACACAGATTCGCGCGGGATAATGCCGGGGGCTTTTACTTCAACGCGGCTGCGCTTCACGTCTTTAATCGGGCCTTTGCCGTCGATTGGATTGCCCAAAGCATCAACCACGCGGCCAAGCAGGCCCTTGCCAACCGGAACGTCCACAATCGTGCCGGTCCGCTTAACGCTGTCGCCTTCTTTAATCTCAGCATCAGAGCCGAAGATCACGACGCCGACATTGTCCGCCTCTAGGTTCAGCGCCATGCCCTGAACGCCATTGGCAAATTCAACCATCTCACCAGCCTGAACTTGGTCAAGACCGTGGATACGAGCGATACCATCGCCAACCGAGAGAACAGAGCCGACTTCGCTGACTTCTGCGTCAGTTCCAAAATTGGCGATCTGGTCTTTGATGACCTTGGAGATTTCTGCTGCGCGGATTTCCATGTGTTTCGTCCTTTGGCCCGTTCAAACTGGGCAGGTTTGGGTCAATATGTGTGCGTCAGGCCTTCATGGCCAGCGAAAGAGAGTTTAGCCTTGTGCGAATTGAGCCATCAATCCGCTTAGAGCCAATGGTGATGACAAGTCCGCCAAGCAGGTCGGGATCAACCTCGGCGTTGATTTTGACTGTGCGGCCTTCGCGCGCGGTCAATTTATCCTTGAGCGATTTCAATTGCGTCTTCGACAAAGCATGCGCGCTGGTAACTTGCGCTGTCACTTCGCCGCGCTGGGCGGCTGCGATGGCGCGAAAGGCTGCGATAACCGCGCCCAATTGGCCAATCCGGCGATTGCCAGCGAGCACGCCGAGAAAATCTTGCGTGAGTTTAGAAAGGCCCAAAACAGCGCCAACCTTCTCAAGAGCGCCTGCAGCGTCCTTGCGCGAAACCTTTGGGTTGGTTGTCAGCAAAGCGAGCTCGCCCGATTCGCTCAGCGCAGTGCCCAATTTGTCGAGATCGGTCTCAACGGCTGTGACAGTGCCTTGGTCAGAGGCAAGCTCAAACAAAGCCGAGGCATAGCGGCCTGCTAGACTAGCTTGAATACCGGCGGAAATATCCACGCGCTGTTTGTCCTCTTCAAATCAGGGTAAGCGATTGCGACTGCTCATGCGGCAAAGGCAGGCCTATTGGCCGCCTCTCGCCAGAGCAGCGCGCGCCTAGCATTCGCATTGGGCCTTTGCAACCATGCTCGAAGCATGAGACCAAGCTTTGCCCGTCAAACATCAAACTCTTGCATAATCGCCCCGCGCTGGGTTACGCTGTGCGCAATCTGGGAGACAATAAATGCAACTCACACCTATGGCGCCGCAATGCGGTGTAGAAGTTTCTGGCGTCCA
>CAZTFZ010000150.1:0-4628 GCA_964613105.1 uncultured Porphyrobacter sp.
TTGGCTTTGCTGAGCTTTGGAGGCGGATTGGCGCTGGTAACCCGCGTCTTCGCAATCGACTGGGTGCAGTTTTTCACCCTGCCCGAATTTCTAGCGCGCCGCCTGAATGGGCGATGGGGCCAGATTGACAGGCCTACACGCGAAGAACCGCTGATTGCCGTTCCAGAGCGCGGCACATCGCAAGCCCGCGCAGCCAAAGCAGCGGCCTCTATAGTCGAGCCAGACGAACCCCGCCGAGCGCCCGAGATCACCGATCCAACCGCCAGCCCTCGCAAAGCCCGCCCGCCCAAGGCCAAGCAGCGCGATATGTTTGCCGAATTTGACTTGCCGAGCCTTGAATTGCTCGCCGAAATTCCAACCGATGACGCGCCTAAACTCGACAAGGTCGCGCTGGAACGCAATGCGCGCCTGCTTGAAAATGTGCTCGATGATTTCAACGTCAAAGGCGAGATTACCGCTGTGCGCGCTGGGCCGGTTGTGACCATGTAT
Organism: uncultured Porphyrobacter sp.; assembly: GCA_964613105.1. GTDB lineage: Bacteria > Pseudomonadota > Alphaproteobacteria > Sphingomonadales > Sphingomonadaceae > Erythrobacter. Next base: position 490 of record CAZTFZ010000150.1, read on the forward strand.
GAGCTTGAGCCTGCGCCCGGCATTAAGGCCAGCCGCGTCATTGGCCTCGCCGAGGATATCGCCCGCAATATGAGTGCGATTTCAGCGCGCGTTTCGCCCATTCCGGGCCGCACCGTTATGGGAATTGAATTGCCCAATGCGCAGCGCCAAATGGTCAGCTATCGCGAGCTTGCCTCATGCACCGATTTTGTCGATCACAAGGGCAATTTGCCGATCATTTTGGGCAAGGATATTGCTGGCGAACCGATCATTGCTGATCTTGCCACCATGCCGCATTTGCTCGTCGCTGGTACGACCGGATCGGGTAAATCAGTTGGCCTCAACGCCATTTTGCTAAGCTTGCTCTATCGCTTTACGCCAACCGAATGCCGCCTCATTCTGATCGATCCCAAAGTGCTCGAACTGAAAAGCTATGACGACATTCCGCACCTTCTCTCGCCCGTTGTGACAGAGCCGCATAAATCTGTGCGAGCGCTGAAATGGGCGGTTGAAGAGATGGAGAAACGCTATCGGATGATGTCGAGCGTCAACTCGCGCAATATCGGCTCTTTCAACGAGAAAGTGAGCAGCGCGATTGCCAAGGGCAAGCCTTTGGGGCGGCGGGTGCAGACAGGCTTTGACGCTGAAACCGGCGAAGAGATATTCGAGGAAGAACAGCTCGATTACGAAGTGCTGCCGCATATCGTATTGATCGTTGATGAGCTGGCCGATTTGATGGTCACCATCGGCAAGGAAATCGAAGTTCTCATCCAGCGTCTCAGCCAGAAATCGCGCGCTGCGGGCATCCACCTCATCATGGCCACCCAGCGCCCATCGGTCGATGTCATCACCGGCGTTATCAAAGCTAACCTGCCAACGCGTATCAGCTTTAAAGTGACCAGCCGGATCGACAGCCGGACCATTTTGGGCGAGCAAGGCGCAGAGCAGCTCTTGGGCAAAGGCGACATGCTCTATAAGCCCAACACTGGCGCAACCGTGCGTGTGCACGGACCGTTTGTGAGCGATGAAGAAGTCGAGCAAGTGGCCGATCATTGGCGCTCTCAGGGCAAGCCTGATTATGTCGATGCTGTGACCGAAGAACCCGAGGGCGGCGGCTATAATTTCGAAGATGAGATGACAGCCAGCGACAATCCGGAAGAGCGCAAATATCGCCAAGCCTGCCAAATTGTCTTTGAAAACCAGAAAGCAAGCGGCAGCTGGCTGCAACGCCAGATGGGTGTTGGCTATAATACGGCGGCCAAATGGATCGAGAAAATGGAAGGCGAAGGGTTGGTCGGGCCATCCGATCACGTTGGCCGGCGCGAAATTTTCCGCGACCGCGACGGAAATCCCATCTAAGCTCATCCTATGACGGGGACAGATGGAACAACGGCTGGGCAAAAAGCTTCAACTGGAAGCGGGGCAACTGGCGCTAGCAGTCACGCCGCAGCGCCCTTATCCAGCCCGATAAACAGTATCGCAGCGATCATCACCGAATGGTGGACCAAGGAAGTCTCGGCTGACATTAGCCATTCCAAAGTGCTGCGCCGGGTTGTTGAGGAATCGAGCACGACCCCGCGCTATCTCTTCATGATCTGCATGTCGGCAGGGATCGCGGTGCTTGGCCTTTTGCTATCATCGCCAGCCGTTGTCATCGGCGCCATGCTTTTGTCGCCGCTGATGGGCCCGATCATTGGCGCAGGCTTTGCCTTGGCTGAGGGCAAGTTCAAATGGCTAAGGCTGTGCGCAAGGGCCATATTCGTCGGCACAGTGGTGGCGGTGCTCTTTTGCGCGGCCATCGTTTGGCTTTCGCCTTTGCAAACTATGACAGACGAGATTGCTGCCAGAACACGGCCCAATCTGTTTGATTTGCTGGTTGCGCTGTTCTCTTCGCTCGCAGGCTCTTATGCGATGATCCGCGGGCGCGAGGGGACCATTGTGGGCGTTGCGATTGCTACCGCTCTGATGCCGCCCTTGGCCGTGGTTGGATACGGCCTTGCAACCTTCAACATGACCGTTTTTGGCGGCGCATTGCTGCTCTATGTGACCAACCTTTTGACCATTGCGCTCACCGCTACCTTGATGGCGCGGCTCTATGGCTTTCGCTATGCGCGCTCTTCGAAACATGGCCTTACTGAGAGCGTCGGCATCGGTCTGACCTTTGTTTTATTGGCCATTCCGCTTGGCATTTCCCTGTCGCAAATTGCGCGCGAGGCCAATGGCCAAAGGATCGTCAATGCAGTGATAGAGGAAAGCTTTGTCGACGAAGCGCAAGTCCAGCAAGCGGTCGTCGATTGGGGGACTGATCCCGTGCAAGTGAACGCCACGGTGTTCACGCCAGAATTTCGCGCTGATGCGAATGAGGAAGTCGCCAAACGCTTGCAGAGCGCTTTGGACGAGGATGTCGTCGTGCTGATCTCGCAATTTCAAGTCGGCACTGATCCGCGCGCTGCTGAACAAGCAGCCTTGGCCAATGCCCGCGCGCAAGCACAGGCCGAGGCCGCCGAGCGCCAAGTCGCGACGCTGGCTGAAAGGCTGGCGCTGATTGCTGGAACACGCAGCGATGCTGTTACGATTGACCGCGAGAACCGCCGCGCTTTGGTCACCGCTCAGCCTCTGGATGGGCTGACATTGGCGGGCTATCGAGCGCTCGAGACGCGCGCGGCTGCCCAAGCGCCCGATTGGACAATCATGCTGCGCCCACCAATCCTCGATCTGCCGGAGATTGCGCTGGGCGAGGCCGCATCTGAAAGCGAAACAGAAGGCGACGCGGAAGAAGTGCTCCCGCTCACCAGCGAGGGCCAAGCAGCGCTTGATTTGGTTCTATGGGCAGGCAGTCGAACTGATGTTCCTATCGCGCTGACAGGGTCGCCAGATGCGGTTGAGGCCATCGCCCAGAGGCTGGAAGCCCAGGGCATTTCAGTCGTACGCGGTGATAGCGCCGCAGCTGGCGATACTGTCGCCGCGCGCTGGTCGGTGAGTGAACCCTAAAAAGAGCTGGCCTTTAACCGCGTCGCACGCGCCGCTTTGCTTGCGGATAAGTGGTTTCAGCTTTAACGGCTTTTGCGAGCTGATTGTACCACTTAAGGATACCCCCCAATGCATGTCGGTTGCCCCAAAGAAATCAAGAACCACGAATATCGCGTCGGCCTAACGCCGGAGAGCGCGCGCGAGCTTGTGCTGCAAGGCCATAAGGTCACGATAGAAAGCGGCGCTGGCCTTGGGATTGGCGCAACCGATAGCGAATATGAGAAAGCTGGCGCTCAGATTGTCGATGAGCCGGATGCCATTTTTGAGCATTGCGAAATGGTGGTGAAGGTCAAAGAGCCGCAACCTCAAGAACGGGCGAAATTGCGCGAAGGCCAGATCCTATACACCTATCTTCACCTTGCGCCCGATCCAGAACAAACCGCCGATCTGTTGAAATCTGGCGTGACCGCAATCGCTTATGAAACAGTAACAGGGCCGGGCGGCACATTGCCCTTGCTCAAACCCATGAGCCAAGTCGCTGGCCGGATGAGTGTGCAGGCTGGCGCAAACGCTCTTGAAAAGGCCCATGGCGGGCGCGGCGTATTGCTGGGCGGGGTTCCCGGCGTCATGCCCGGCAAGGTCGTTATCATCGGCGGCGGCGTGGTTGGCTTTAACGCGGCTCAAATGGCCGTAGGCTTGGCCGCAGATGTAACGATTATGGACCGCGATCCAGAAGTTTTAGAGCGCGTCGGCACGCATTTTGAAGCGCGAGCCAACACCCGTTTTTCAAATAAGGCCAACCTTGAAGAAGTCGTCGCAGAGGCTGATCTCATCATCGGGGCGGTGCTGATACCGGGCGCTGCTGCACCCAAGCTCATCACGCGCGATATGCTTGGCGCGATGAAGCAAGGGGCGGTGCTGGTCGATGTGGCGATTGACCAAGGCGGCTGCTTTGAAACCTCCAAGCCCACCACCCATGCAGAGCCGATCTATGTGGTCGATGACGTGGTGCATTATTGCGTTGCCAATATGCCCGGCGCGGTTGCCCGAACCAGCACTTATGCGCTCAACAATGTCACTCTGCCCCATGCTTTGCGGATTGCCCGCTATGGCTGGAAAGAGGCATTGCGGCGCGACCCGCATTTGGCCCAAGGCCTCAACGTCCATAGAGGGGCGGTGACCTATAAGGC
>CAZTFZ010000151.1:0-4615 GCA_964613105.1 uncultured Porphyrobacter sp.
CCATAGATCGAGGTTTTGCGCATGTTGAAATAGGTCGCTGCAGAGTGCTGCGCGTAATCGGGCCCAATCGGATATTGGTTTGACCCTGCATCGCCAGAAATTTCCGCAATATTGCCATAATAAGGCGAGCCATAGCTGCCAACGGCTTCCAATGTCAGCTCGGTCAAGCGCTGCTGTATCTCAGTGCCTTTGATCTTAAGGATCGAGCTTTCCGGCCCCGGCCCCTTGCCCGCTTGTTCGCCGGCCAATGTCCTGAGTTCGGTGATTTCAAGCGCAGCAAGATCAATTTCAAGCTGGCTCACCTTGCGCGCAAAATCGAAGTCGCTCATCAGCGGCTCTCCGTCGATCACCTCATTGTGAGCGATATCGCGCAGCTTTTCGACACCGCGTTTTGAGCGGGCCACACCGGCAATGCCGCTGCGCTCGTGGGCGAGCAGGAATTTGGCATAGGTCCAGCCTTGGTTTTCAACGCCCACCAGATTCTCAACTGGCACGCGAACATCAGTGAGCCATGTCTCATTGACTTCATAGCCGCCGTCCAAAAGCTTGATCGGCTTCACTTCGATGCCGGGCGATTTCATATCGACAAGAATGAAGCTGATGCCCTGTTGCGGCTTTTCTGCATCAGGATCAGTCCGGCACAGGAAGAAACCCCAATCTGCATATTGCGCCAGAGTGGTCCACGTTTTCTGGCCGTTGATCACATAATGATCGCCATCACGAACAGCTGTTGTTTTGAGCGAGGCAAGGTCTGAACCAGCGCCTGGTTCCGAATATCCCTGACACCACCACACATCACCATTGCGGATGCCCGGCAAGTGCTGAGCCTTTTGCTCGTCATTACCAAAAGCATAGATCACCGGACCAACCATCGACACACCAAAAGGAAGCGGCATGAGCGCATTCACCCGCGCATTTTCCTCTGACCAGATATAGCGCTGAGTGGGGGTCCAGCCAGTGCCACCATATTCGACAGGCCAAGCAGGAACCGACCAACCTTTTTCGCCCAAGACTTTGTGCCAAGCGAGGAAATCTTCGCGCGGCAAATCTTCGCGCATCCCCACATCGCCCAAATGGCTGGGGTATTTCTCTGCGATAAATGCCCGCACTTCGTCGCGGAAAGCTTGCTCTTCTGGGGTAAAATCAAGGTTCATTAGGTGTCGCTCCAAGACTTTCAGTTTCAACCCAAATGCTCTGGCTCAAGGCTTCATGGCCAATGAGAGCCGCACAAAGGTTGCAATAGAAAACCACTATTGCAAAATTTTCCTATCGGCAACCAGTTCGTCAACCGATTGCTGCAAGCGGCCACCTCAATGGGTCTTCGTGCTTGCCCTCGGTGCGAACCCAATTGCCGTCGGATCAAGAGAAAGTTATAGGATTGTGACAGGATCACTTTTGGTTTTTGCTGCGCATTGGCAAAGAGATTTGATGCATGAGATAGCGATGTGCTTTGGCGAAGTTTCAGTCTATCGAGCTTTAAGCAGAGCCATAGTCTAAACGCTTATGAGAGGACGGTTTCAACAATGAATGATGTCGTTGCCCTCACCGGCTTTAGCGAGGCGAGCTTGCGCCTCGGGGCGTTTCTTTCCGCATTTATCGGCTTTAGCATTTTGGAAGCGATCTTTCCGCGCCGCAAGCGACTGCAATCGCGGTTTTCCCGCCTCTGGACCAATGCGGGCATATTGATTGCAGGGACGCTGCTGTTGAGAGTGCTGGCCATCGCTGCGCCCTTGATAGCTGCGGCGAGCGCTGCAACTTATGCAGAGCGCTGGGGGATTGGTCTGTTCAACCTCTTTGATCTGCCGATCTTGGCCGAGATTGCGCTTACGGTTGTGGTATTCGATGCGGCCATATGGTTCCAGCATTTGGTCTCGCACAAAGTGCCGATTTTTTGGCGGCTCCATCAAGTGCACCACACCGATAGAGATTTGGACGCTTCCAGCGCTCTGCGTTTCCATCCGCTTGAAATTTTGATCTCATCTGCGTTCAAAGTGGGTTTGGTCTTTTTGATCGGACCCGCCGCCATCGCAGTGATTGTTTTCGAGATTATCCTCAATATGAGTGCGATGTTTAATCACGCAAATCTTACGCTGCCGGCATGGCTAGACCGCACTCTAAAGCGAGTGATTGTGACACCGGATATGCACCGGATACACCACTCTGTTCACCGCCACGAGCATGACACCAATTACGGATTTTTTCTGTCGATATGGGATCGGGCCGCAAGCACTTATACTAGAGACCCAAAGGGCGGCCAAAAGGGGATGACCATTGGTCTTGGGACCCATCAAGCCTCGACCACAGATGCGCTTGGTTGGGCGCTCGCTTTGCCTTTCCGCCCCTTTGGCAAACCTGCCGGTTTGGCTGAAAAGCGAAGCGACCAGACCTAAGCCATCAGGCTTATATCCAGCGCCGGACACGCTTTTAATAGGCAGCATATTCAAGTCCAAATATGGCGGGCAAAGGCTCTTCTTCTGGCTTTATCTGATAGGCTGTAATGTAAGCCTCAAATGCGGCCTAATCCTGACTTGCGCGAACAATTTTGATTGAGCCGCGCGACAGACTGACTTGCCCCGCTTTCTCCAGCGCTCTGAGCGATGGCACCATCACCGAAAGCTTTGATGGGCCTCAGCAAGCCCAGCTTGGACCCGGGCAATCTGATGCAATCGGCTTAGCTGCGAACGAAGTTTCTGACGCTTCCGAGGACGCAGTCAGCGGTCACGATAGGGCCGCAGGTTCATCAGGCTAAGGCCAGAAGCCGGGTCAACCCAGGCAAAGCTCGCTATTCGAAGGACAAAATGGGCTTGATACATTGGCCTGCGTGTTGATCAGCGACTGCCTGATTGATCCGATCGAACGGATAGGTTTTGAGCAATTTGTCGACCGGAAGATCGCCAGCTAGATAATGCTCCATCAATTCAGGGAGGAAGGTCTCTGGATCGCTGTCGCCCTCGATAATGCCCATGACCGTATGGCCATAGGTCATCACATTATTGATTTCGCCGGGCAATTTGCTGCCTGGTGCCGCAATGCCAACCAAGCCCAATGTGCCTTGGGGGCTAAGCGACTGCATAATCCCCTCAAGCACATCACCAATACCCGAGGTATCAAGAGCATAATCGACACCAAGCGGTACGATTTCTCTAACGGCGGCGGGCAAATCTATGGCTTCGGCTGGATCAAGCGCATGGGTGGCCCCAAGTTCCAGCGCCATAGCGCGCCGCGCTGCAACCGGCTCGACAACTATAATCGTGGCACATTTGCGCAATTTCGCACCCATGACAGCACTGAGGCCAACCGTACCAGCACCGGTCACCAAAAGCGCTGAACCAGCCTCGCAATCCATTGCGTTCAGCACACTCCCTGCTCCGGTTTGGATACCGCACCCAAGTGGGGCCGCAATCTCAAATGGAATGACATCGGGAATTTTCACAACATTGCGCTCAGAGGTGAGCGCATGGCTCGCAAAGCTTGATTGACCGAAGAAATTGGAAGCAATGTCATCTGAACCCTTGTGGATCGAGCGCGATCCATCGGGCCTCATGCCTGCATAATTAAGCATAGGCATTGTCGCACAATATGCCGGATGCGCATCATCGCATTTGGGGCAAGCACCGCATGACCGGAAAGAAAGAGCGACACGGTCGCCCGGCGCGACCTTAGTGATATTCGCACCGATTTCTCTAACGATCCCTGCACCTTCATGACCCAGCACAACGGGCAGGCCCAATTGGAAAGCGCCAGCCTGGCCAACAACGTCCGTATGGCATAAGCCTACCGCTTTGATTTCGACCAAGATCTCATCATCGCGCGGACTATCAAGCTCGACTTGCTCAATCGAAAAAGGGCCGCCCTCGGGCGAAGCAATAGCAGCAGTGATCGGCACATTCATGGGTTGGTTCCTCACTCTCTCGTGCTGGGTCTCGGCAATCTGCGCTCAAATTGCAAGATGAAGGCCCTTGAGTGGCGCAGGACCGAACTAGGCCGCCTTGTCGCGAACCTGGCTGTTGCCTCTTTGTTTGATCCAGCTTGATAGCCAGCCACCTTTTTGGCGCGAGGTAATTCCTTTCAATTCAGCGGCAGCACGCTGCATCGAAATTTGCTCTGCGATCAGCGCCTTGTAAATCTTGTCAGACGTCTTGCGGCGGCGCACGGCATCGGTGGGGTCAATGAAGCCCTCAACTTGATTGATGAAGCTGTCTGCAAAAGCGCCAATTCTTGCCGCATTGGCGTCATCGTCAGGCTCGCTGTCAGGCGTTTCGCCAGCATCTGGCTGCGCTTGCCCTTCCACTTGCTTGGCCACCTGCTTGGCTAAACGCACTTCCAAAGCATCCAATTGTGCGCCCGATAGATTTGGCCCCGATGTATTGGACAGGGACATGAGTTTCGTCCGCGCCAATGCCACGCTTTCACGCACATGCTGATCGCTTAAAATGCCAAATTCTTGAAAAGCTGCGAGCGCGCGATAGCCGCGCTCAATCTCGCTTGGATCCTCGCTGCGCATTTGATCGCAGGCCTTGGCAACCGTTTCCCACGCCTGCCAGCGATAGACCCAATCAAGGCCTGTGCCTTTGATGTTCTGCATGCCCATAATCCGGTTGGTGAGACCGGGCGG
>CAZTFZ010000152.1:0-2470 GCA_964613105.1 uncultured Porphyrobacter sp.
ATGAGATCCCAGCCCAAGCCTTCATAGGTGATCGGGCGCGGCTGGATCGCCAATTGGCTCAGCAAAACAGTCACCGCGATGCACAATAGCATGGGCGGGATAATCCGCACAGATCGGCGGACGTAAAAGGCATATAGGTCGAGCCGGCCGGTCTTGTGCCACTCTGCCACCATCAATGTGGTGATGAGATAGCCGCTCAGGAAAAAGAAGATCGTCACACCGAAACCGCCCGGCACAATAGCGCCAAGGCCAGCATGGGAGAGCATTACGATAAGGACCGCGATTGCACGCAGCCCATCAAGCGCGCCAATTCTGCTCATAGACGGGCTTCGACCTTAGCCCCGCGAAGCTTTGCTGGCGTCCAGTACAATCCAGAGCAAATGCCCGTTATTCGGCGCTTTAGAGTGGGGATTGGGTGCGCGGCGCCGATCTGAGCACCTGCATATTGCGGCTCAATAGGCGTTGGCGTGCGACACAACCTTAACGGTCGCCAGCAGGATCGTAAAATCATTCCACATGCTCCAATTCTGGAGGTAATCCAGATCATAGCGTAGACGGTCTTGCAGATCCTCGCGGGTATGGGTCGCCCCGCGAAAGCCGTTAATTTGAGCGAAGCCGGTGATACCCGGCTTCAAGGCGTGACGCATCCAATAAAGCTCGGATACTTCCCAAAACAATTGGCTGCCAGCGCGCGAGCCTTCGGCATGCGGGCGCGGACCAACCAATGACATATTGCCGATCAGAACGTTGAAGAGCTGAGGCAATTCATCAATGCTTGTCTTGCGAATAAAGTTCCCAACACGGGTGATCCGATCATCATCGCGCGAGGTAGAGCGGTCGCCGCGCGCATCGAGCGCATCGGTCCGCATCGAACGGAATTTGTAAATCTTGAACGGCAAATTGGCTTGGCCGATCCGGCTTTGCGTAAACAAAGCAGCACCTGGCGATTCCAGACGAATGGCAATCGCAACCACGATCATGAGCGGTGCCAAAAGGATCAGCGCTGGGATGGTGAGCGCCAAATCAAACATGCGTTTTTGCAAGCGACTGCCAAGGCTCAAGGGCCCGCGTGACAGCACCAGAGTGTCATATTGACGAACACGGCCAATGCCGACAGCTGAGAAAATCTCTTGCTGAGGCACAAAGACTTCGCAGGCGACGCCAGCGGCTTTCAAAGCGGTGATCCAGGCGTTGACCTCCGTCAGGCGTGTGCCATCCAAATAGACCACATCATAGCGGCACAGAGCGTCAGAGACTTCTGCCATTTGGGTGGGGTCAGACAAGTCTGGCTTCAATTTGGATTGCGCCAGATCAATCACATCCATGCCGAAATTGGCGGTGTATTCATCAGTCGCGCCGTAAGTCACGAGCAACCGGTCTGCGATTTTGCCTTGGAAGAACAAGCGCACAATGAGCGCGATGAGCACTCGCGACACGAGCAATGCAGCAGCCGATGCGACGATCGCATAAAAGAATGCCGAGCGGGAAATCTTCATCCCGAACTTGGCCATAAATGCGCTCACCATCACGACCACAACCGCGCCCGCCAAAGCGCGAACAGCGCTGCTGAAGGATTTGGACATGCTCGACAGATTATAGGTGGAAAAGCTCGACCAAACGAAGGCAAAATAAATATAGGCCGGGATCATCAGCACGATCAGCGGCAAGCCGCCCGGCGCTAGCCATTGATAGTCGCGGCTGAAGGAAACCGCTTCAAAGCCGATATAGATTGCCAATGCGTCAAAGATAACCGCAACGCCAGCCAATGCGACGCGCAGATTTTCGCGGCGTACGGCAGGGCCGGGCCGGTCTTTTTGATCGTCATGTGCTTTGACGATCTTTTCTTCGCGCACGCTGTCCTCCAACTTTTCAGTCACTTCCTTAAACCGTTCGCGTTTTCAACGTTCGGCTCTCTTTATAACGCAGCATGTGTAGTCACGCTATTAATCCTAGCGAAATCCCAAACAATTGCCCTGTTTCGCGTTAGGACAGCCATGGTTGCAAACCTTTCTTTTTGGTCTGCGTCAGGCTGCCAACGGCCACATTGCGCCTTTAAAAATCACTGATTACCCCAATCGCAGCAAGGGTTTACCTCGATCTCTTGCCAGAGCCACTAGCTGCAATTTGTGAACATTAGGTGGAGCTAGCTGAATCAAATGTGAGCGGTCTTGCAAACCGACCTCTTGCTTCAAATTCGTGGCGAAAACTGGCTCAATGCGTCAACATCTGCCCAATATGGGATGAACGGTTGCTCAAAAGACGCATGCGCTAAAATGATTTTGTATGACAAGTGTTTGGACATAGAGAGTGTTAGGGTTTTTCGACTAAGGCGCTTTTCAAGAGAGGCGGGGGCATGATCGCAAAGCGCTGCGTAACCGAGACTTTCATAAGCTGATGTATCACTGTGCCAGCTTGCGACTAAAAGCAGTATTTAGCTTGAAGCGAGGCAGATGGTGGATACAAAGGCAAC
>CAZTFZ010000152.1:2570-4599 GCA_964613105.1 uncultured Porphyrobacter sp.
GGGCTCAGACCATTTACTGGAGTGTGTTGGCGCAATGTCACGTGACTATTTCTCAAATCGCAGAGTGTTGGTAACCGGCGGAGCGGGCTTTGTTGGCTCGCATTTGATCGACCGTCTCATCGAAAATGGCGATGAAGTTCTGTGTGTCGATAACCTCTTCACTGGCGCCAAAGCCAATATCGCGCATTTGCTCAGCCATCCCAGATTTGAATTTATGCGCCACGACATATGCTGGCCCTTGTTCGTCGAGGTGGATGCGATTTACAATCTGGCATGCCCCGCATCGCCCGTTCATTATCAGCATGACCCGGTGCAAACCACCAAGGTCTCTGTCCTGGGCGCGATCAATATGCTTGGCCTTGCCAAACGCATTAAGGCACCGATCCTGCAAGCCTCCACCAGCGAGGTTTACGGCGATCCAACCCAGCATCCGCAGACCGAAAGCTATTGGGGCAATGTCAATCCGATTGGCCTGCGCTCTTGCTATGACGAGGGCAAACGCTGCGCTGAAACGCTGTTTTTTGACTATCACCGCCAGCACGATCTCAACATTAAGGTCGCTCGGATTTTCAACACATACGGCCCCCGTATGCACCCTGCTGATGGCCGGGTTGTTTCCAACTTCGTGATGCAGGCTTTGCGCGGCGAGGACATCACCATTTATGGCGATGGCTCGCAGACCCGCAGCTTCTGCTATGTCGATGATTTGGTTGCGGGCCTCATGGGTCTGATGGAATCGCGCGATGGCTTCACCGGCCCGTGCAATCTGGGCAATCCGGTTGAGTTCACCATTCGTGAGCTCGCGGAATTGGTTATCGAGATGGTCGGCTCAAAGTCGAAACTGGTCGAGCTTCCACTGCCTTCAGATGATCCGACCCAGCGCAAACCCAATATTGAGCTGGCTAAGAAAGAGCTCGATTGGGAACCGAAGGTGAAATTGCGCGATGGTCTAGAAAAGACAATTGCCTATTTCAAAGAGCTGAAGGGCTAAAAAGCCGCGAACCCAAAACTGGATGGCAGCCTAGCTGCCCGAATTCGCCTCAGGTGCACTGTCCAGCTTTATGCGTGCGGTAGCGCTTAGGGGAGCGGGCAAAAAGTCCTCGCGATATTCTACATTCGCGTCATTGCGCAGTTCGCTGAGGATTTCGGAGAGCGAGCTGTTTAGCTGATCTTCGAGGATCGCCGCCGATGCGAGCGGTTTGGCCGCTTCCTTCGATACAGGCGCTGCGCTTACGGATTTAACCACGCCTATCATCACGTCCGATGATTGCGGCAGGACAAAGGGCTTTCCGGCTGGCAGTCCCAGAATTTCCTGGGTCTGTTCGCTGCCCAAATCGAGCGAGTCGAGCTGCCGATTGACCCGTTGGTAGGGGATTTCGAGCCGTTCCAATTCAACCTCAACATCGTCCAAGCTTTCTGCCTGCTCAATGCCTTTCAGTTCAATTGCCTCTGATGGAACGGAAAAAGTGATTTGCTCAATCGCGATAATCTTGCGCTTGGCAAAGAGAGCAGGATTGTCATCAATATAGCTGTCGATGGTCGATTGGGACGGCGCATTGAGCGATTGCTCAGTGCTTTGACGCAGCAATTGAGCCAGCAATGCGTCGCGCAACTGCTTCTCTCGAAGCAAGAAATACGGCGTTTCATCAAGCCCTTGCTCGCGCGCTGCCTGCGCCATCAAGCGTCGGTCGACAATCCGTCCGACCGCAGCTTTGCGGGCGCTGTCAGCGTCAAGCGTTTGCAAGCTTCTGACGCTGCGCAACTCGGCATTGACCTCTTGAATGGTGATTTCCTCGCCATTTACCGAGGCCACGACTTGACCCGACCCCATTTGGTCGCAGGCCGTTAGGAAGGGCAGGAGGCCTGCCGCGACCAGCCCTTTGACCATCAGCAGATTGGCTTTTCGCAATGGAAATTCCCTTTGAATGATCGATTGGCAAGGATTGGCTGAATTGCGCGACTGAGGGTACGATATCGCATTTGGGGCTAAGATTGGAGCGGAATCTAGCAATGTGGCGGGCTTTTGCCC
>CAZTFZ010000153.1:0-4573 GCA_964613105.1 uncultured Porphyrobacter sp.
CAGCAGCCAAACCATCGGGCGCTTCGGTGGATGGAGCAGGCAGCTCCGGCACATCTATGTCTAACCCAAGCGCCTCGGCAATCGCGCCCATAATAACGGCGGGCTCTGGAAGGCGTCCTGGCCCAAACTCGCCGCAGGCCATCGCGCCCTCATCAGGGTCGAGCACGGTAACGCCCGCCCCGCGCAGCCAGGCGGCATTGCGCTGTGTCGCTTCATGTTCCCACATGCGGACATTCATGGCTGGAACCGCCAGCACTGGCTTATCTGTCGCAAGAATCAAAGTGGTCGCAAGATCGTCAGCAATTCCAGCGGCCATCTTGGCCATAAGATCAGCCGTTGCAGGGCAGATCACAACCAAATCGGCATTGCGCGACAATTGGATATGACCCATCTCAGTCTCATCCTTGAGATCGAAAAGCGAGGTATAGACCTTGTTTTCGCTGAGCGCAGCAAGCGCCATGGGGGTCACAAATTGCTGTCCGCCATTGGTAATGACGCAGGTCACATCGCCGCCTGCTTTGCGGATCAGGCGCACCAGCTCGCAGGATTTATAAGCCGCGATGCCGCCGCCAATAACCAAAAGAATACGCGGTCCGCTCATCCCAGCAGCTCCGTTCTTGTCCATTGCCTGCGCATCCAAGGCGCGGCCGACCGGCAATTGCAAACCCATAGTTTCATCAAGCGCTAGCTAGCGCCCCTCGACTTCCATTGCCAGCGCGTAAAATTGCGCGGCGGCTAAAATTCATGAGCCGCACGTCCGAATTCCTCACGATCTGGCCCCTTACAGCCCGGCGAAGGAATGTGCCGCGTGGCTTCGTGATGGACTGTTGATGCCAAAACATCCTGTAATTGCGGATAAGGCCTATGGTTAGGATTTTGCTATGCGGGGTTAACCATTCATGCTCGCCCCCTCACCTTGCCAATAAGAGCAAACTAGAGGCATAGCGGCGCAAACAAACAACGGGGAGAACGGGTATGCTTATGGGTTTGCGAATTGCTTTGACGCTTGGGGGGCTGCTTCTGCTGTTTATGGGGGCAGGCTTTTTGCTCGATCCTGCAACCGCTGGTGCGGGCTTTGGCATTTCTGCTGAGGGCGCGCATGGCCTCACTTCTATCCGAGCGGATTTCACAGCCTTCTTTGGCGTAGGCGGAGCATGCCTTATCTGGGGTGCTTGGGCGAATCGCTCTGACCCACTTCTGATTGGCGCGGCTTTGATGCTCGTTACTCTTGCCGCGCGCTTAGTCGCCTTAGCAATTGACGGAGGCTTTGAAGGCTATGCAACGCCGATGATCGTAGAAGCAATTATTGGCGTATTGGCTTTGATCGGCGCTGCCAAATTGCCGCGCTCGCGTTCGGGAAGCACGCTTTAGGTAAGCGGGCCTAACCCAAGACAACTCTAACCAAGCCAACCCTGCGCCATAGCGAGCCACACCAAAACGCCGCCGCCCAAAGCTGCCGCAAGATAGCCCAAGATGCCGCGCGAGGTGCCGCTCTTGGCTTCCTTGCGTTCCCACATCAGCTCAATCGGGGTGATCGGCGCTTGCTCAGGAGCGCCGCCCTTAGCAGGAAAGCGATCTTCGATCCGGCGCACCAGATCGGGCAAGCGGAACAGCAATTTGGCGTCATCGCGTAGACGGTCAGCGATGGCCGCTTCCGGCCCAAGCTCATCGCGGATCCATTCCTTCACATAGGGTCCGGACGTGTCCCACATATTGATAGCAGGGTTCAGCTGGGTCGCGATCCCCTCGACCATCACCATGGTCTTTTGCAGCAGCAGCAAATGTGGCTGGGTTTGCATGTCAAAATCGCGGGTAATGGCAAACAAGCCATCGAGCATCTGCCCAACGCTTAGCTCGGACACAGGCTTGCCGCGCATCGGCTCACCCACGGCCCGCAAGGCGGTCGCAAATTCGCCGACTGAATGATGGCTTGGCACATATTGCGCTTCGAAATGAATCTCGGCAACGCGGGCATAATTGCCCGTCGTTAGCCCGTAGAGAATTTCGGCGAGCCATTGTCGTGCGCGTCTGTCAATCCGGCCCATAATGCCAAAATCAATCGCGACAATTGTGCCGTCATCCTGTACGAACAAATTGCCCTGATGCATATCAGCATGGAAAAAGCCGTGACTGATGGCTTGGCGCAAAAAGGCCAAGACCAAGCGCTCCGCTAGCTCGCCCATATCATGGCCAGCGCTGCGCAATTGATCGACTTCAGAGATTTTGACGCCGTCGATCCACTCAATCGTCATGACGCGGCCATTGGTCCTGTCCCAGTCAACCTCGGGGATGCGATACCGCTCTGTTCCGGCCATCGTCTCTGCTAGCTCTGAGGCAGAGGCAGCTTCGCGCCGCAAATCAAGCTCGCGATTGGTCCAGCGCTTAAAATTGGCAATGGTGAGCTGAGGCCGCAAGCGCTTTGCTTCATCCCCGCCGAGCGCCTCTAGATGGGCTGCGGCCCACTCATAGGTCTGTAAGTCCTTGGCAAATTGCTCGCGAATGCCGGGCCTCAGCACTTTTACTGCAACCTTGCGGCCATCGCTCGTCACTGCGCGGTGAACCTGCGCAATCGAGGCTGCGCCCACTGGATCAGGCTCAATATGGTCGAAAAGCTCTGACAAAGGCTGAGCGAAAGTTGCCGCAATCGCTGGCTCGATCTGATCGAACGGCACAGGCGGCAGATTGTCTTGCAGGGTCAGCAGGTTTAGCGCCGCCTCTTCGCCGACCAAATCAGGCCGCGTTGCCAGCGTTTGGCCAAGCTTAATTGCCGCAGGGCCAATCGCTCGAAATGCATCGGCGTAATTGGGCGTTTTGGGTTGGAACGTTCCGAAACGCGCCAACCGAGCGAGCCTTTTTACCTGAACCGGCGTATTGGGATCACCCTCAATCCCTCGCAAAGCCCCGTGGCGGGCAAGCGTGCGCCCCCATTTGAGCAATCGCCAGATATGCGTGATAGGCCGCGTCATTGCCGCTAAATCTTCCAGCCAGAATGGATTGCGACCGCGCCGCCCAAAATGGCTTCGATGCGCGTTTGGACAAAGCCAGCCTTGGCTATCATCGCTTCAAATTCAGCCATGGGCGGAAAGCGGCGGATGGATTCAGCGAGATAGCGATAGCTGTCCTCGTCTTGCACCAACAGTCTGCCCATTTGCGGCATGACCTTGTGCGAATAGACATCGTAAATCTCTTTAAAGCCCGGCCAAGTGGTGGTCGAAAACTCCATGCAATAAAAGCGCCCACCCGGCTTCAACACGCGGTGCGCCTCGGCCAAAGCCCTATCGATATGGGTCACATTGCGTATGCCGAACACAATCGTATAGGCATCAAAGCTGCTGCGCGCATAGGCCAGTTCCTCGGCGTTCTGGCATGACCACACAAGGCTATCGAGCCCGCGATCAATCGCTCGCTCAATACCCACATCGAGCATGTCTTGATTGATATCGGCCACGGTCACATCGGCACCGCTTGCGGCCATCCGAAAGGCAACATCGCCTGTGCCGCCCGCCATATCGAGGATAGCCTCGCCCGCCTGCGGTTTTACCCGCCGGACGAACCGATCTTTCCAGACCCGGTGCATGCCGCCCGACATTGCATCATTCATCAGGTCATAATTGCCCGCAACGCTCGAAAAAAGCGCGCCAACGCGGTCGGTTTTGTCTTCCACCGCAACATCTTCATAACCGAAAGATGCTGTCTGATCGGCTGCCTTACTGGCAGGGCTTGCTGTCTTATCCATAGGCTTTGCTCCTTAGGGCCAATTGCGGCTTGCGCAAAGGGTGTTAGAGACTTCGGCCATGCCAGAACTACCGGAAGTCGAAACCACTGTGCGCGGCCTTGCTCGTTTTATGGACGGGGCAGAGATCACCCGCGTGCAAGTGAACCGCCCCAATTTGCGCAGGCCTTTCCCGCCTGAGCTGGTCCAATCGCTCACTGGCGCGCGCATTACGGGCCTATCGCGCAGGGCAAAATATGGCCTCATTCACACCAGCCGCGATCAAGCAATGGTCTTTCATCTGGGAATGAGCGGGCGCTGGCGGATCGATCCCGAAACAGATGAAAAGCACGATCATCTCGTTCTCGAAACCGCTGATCACCGGTTTGCTTTAAACGATCCACGCCGCTTTGGCTCGGTCGATTTGGTGGATGAGAATGCACTCGAAGATTGGCCACCCTTTGCTAGCCTTGGCCCCGAACCCTTGGGAGAGGGGCTGAGCGCTGCTCATCTGCGCGCCGCCACTAAGCTGCGCCAGCAAGCGATCAAATTGCTTCTGCTCGATCAAAAAGTGGTGGCAGGGCTTGGCAATATCTATGTTTGCGAGGCTCTGTGGCGCGCTGGCATTCATCCCAAAAAGGCAGGCGGCAAGGTTACTCTGCCTCAGCTCAAACGGCTGGTCCCGCATATTAAGGAAGTGCTGAACCAATCGATTGAAGATGGCGGATCATCCCTGCGCGACTTTGCTCAGCCTGATGGAGAGCTCGGATATTTTGCGACCCGCTTTGACGTTTATGGGCGCGAGGGGGAGGCATGCAGACGCGAGAACTGCGGCACAGTGCGCCGCTTTGCCCAAGGCGG
>CAZTFZ010000154.1:0-2233 GCA_964613105.1 uncultured Porphyrobacter sp.
ATACATTGAGCGCCGCCTTCAAAAATTCGAGGCGAGCGGCATTCTTTTGATCGAGGCGCTGGATGGTCATGGCGCTCATGCCTACAAGCTCGTCGAGCGCAAAGCCATATGCCGCGGAGGGGAATTGTCCATCATCGCGCGGCTCCAGAAACACAACTGGCTTACCCAGCAGCATAAAATCCAAGGCAGAGGTTGAATTTTTGGTGATGAGGACATCGTAACGATGGGCCAGCTCCTCCATCACGTCGGTCTCTTCGCAAAGGCTTGGCAATGCTCGGCGTATCTTCGCCAAGATGCGCGCCTTTTGCTTGGTCGCAGGGTGCAGCTTGATGGCAATCTTAGGGTCGCTCAATCCGCAACCGCCCAACCATTCAGCAATCGCGCCTGTCATATCGTCAATCTCGGCAGGGACAAAGGATGGCGCTGCCAAAATTGCGGGCCGCCCTTCATTCGCATCGGGAAGCTTGAACTGCGCAGCTTTTAAGGCCGCATCATCGCCATAACGACCGCTCACCACCAAATGCGAGGCGCGATCCAATGCCTTGTAATGTTTGCGCGACAGCTCGCCCCATGCGCGAAATTCGCGGGCTTTTGCGGGGAAGTAAAAGGCTTCGCTCAAAACCAAGCCGTGCTGAAAAACGATTGTCTTGGCTGTGCCTTGCAGGTTCACCGCATGCACGATGGCGGCAATGTCGAAAGGTTGATCATTGTAGCACGCGACCGCATCATACCCGCTGAGACGATGCGCGCAGACAGGCTCTATCGCTTCAAAAAAGCGCAGATAGAACAGGTTCAAATGGCGCGCCTTGCGGGTGCAAAACAACAATGCCGCGAGTGCGATGAGCTTAACGGCCCCTGCAAGGCTGATGCGTGGTAGAGGACTGAGATCCTGCTCGGGAGAAAAACGCGAGGTCGCTATCGGAGTAATCGCGCCAAATTCAGCCTCAAGCTCAGGCTTTTGTTTGCTAAACAATCGCAATTGATTGGGGCCTTTGACCAAGACCGCAGCATCGCCTGCTGGCGGAGTGCCTGCACCAGCCGAGCCGCCGCAAAAGGCATAGAAAAGCGCTGCTCGAACAAGCTTCAGGCAGACGAACAAAGCCCGGCCATTTTTCACCAATTGATGGTTTTGAAAATTTCCCTCGCTGCCTAGTGCTCGTACGATACCCAGACTGGAGCGCTCGTTACCCATAGCCAGCAATCAAGTCAGCGCTGGTCGCTGTGTTTGCTGCAATATCCGTGGCCGCCTTGCAGCCAATGACATCATCCAAAAACTTGGGTGCCAAACCGTAACCCGGACGCACACTGCGGACATGGTCGGCAGTGATTGCCTCGCCCGCTTTCAAGGGCTTCACAAAGTATAGCGACCGGCGAAATTGGATATTGCCCTGCTCGCTCGCCTTGCGGCCATAATCGACCTTGCCCAGCGCTGCCCATGCGGTTTTCGATGCGGTGCAAAGATGCTCCAGATCGGCAGGCTCTAGGGAAAAGCTATCGTCCGGCCCGCCGCCGCTGCGATCAAGGGTGAAGTGCTTTTCAATGATAGAGGAACCCAAGGCCACGCTCGCAATTGCGGTTGTGTTGTCCAAAGTGTGATCGGAAAGGCCGGTCAACAAATCGAACCGCTGGGCCATATCTTGGATGGTGTGGAGGTTGTAATCCTCTGACGGAGCGGGATAGCCGCTGACGCAATGGAGGATCGCCAATTGGGTGCATCCGCCGTCCTTGGCTGCCGCAATCGCCTCTGCAATCTCTTCATCATCGGCCATGCCGGTCGAGATAATCATTGGCTTGCCGGTTGCCGCAACATAACGAATGAGCGGCAAGTCAATCGCTTCGAAAGAGGCGATTTTATAGGCCGGTGCACCCAAGTCTTCGAGCAGATCAACCGCCGTTGTATCAAAGGGCGAGCTGAAAATGGCAATGCCGGTTTTGCGGGCATGGTCGAACAAAGGCTTGTGCCAATCCCACGGCATATGCGCCTCTTCATAGAGATCATAAAGCCTACGGCCATCCCACAGCCCGCCCTCGATCATGAACTCTGGCCCGTCGCTATCCAGAGTGATCGTATCCGCGCGATAGGTCTGCATTTTGACCGCATCCGCGCCCGCTTTTGCCGCTGCCTCGATAATGGCTTTAGCGGTATCAATGCTGCCATTATGATTGGCCGACATTTCAGCGATAATATAGGGCGGATGCGCAGGGCCAATTGCGCGCCCGGCGATTTGGAACT
>CAZTFZ010000154.1:2333-4534 GCA_964613105.1 uncultured Porphyrobacter sp.
GGCAGGCCCATGCAGCACCGCTCCCAAGATGTGCCGCCAGCAGCGCCAATCGCAAGGTCCGCCTTGGCCATTAGCGCGGCCATATTGGTGACGTTGGAGTGGACGGTGCAAGAGGCCGAGATTGCCGCCGCCAGCGCTTTCACCTCGTCCAGCCACGGCGCAGCCCCGCCCATGACCACAGTGATGTGGCAGCCTTCGGGCAGAGGGCATTGGTCCAGCGCTTGCAGAACGGCGCAAGTAGAATTGTCCTTATCAACCCCGCCCATTGTGACGAGGATATGCTGCAATTGGCCGGTCTTGCGCCGCGCAAGACTGGCGGTGCGCGCTGCCGCAAATTCGGGCCTTAAAAGCGCATGATTTGGCCCAAGCAATGTTTTGGCGTTTGCTGGGATCAGAGCCGCATAGTCGGCTGTCTCACGGCCCAAAGTCGGGTCAAGCAAGAGGTCGCAGTCATGCGAGCGGTCAGCCAGATCATCCATCACCAAAATCTGATTGGCAGAGCTGCGCAGCGCCTTTTCCCAGCGCTCATCAAGCGCATAATGATCGACCACTAGCCAATCATAGTGCTGACCCGCCAAAGCCGCCAAGCTTTGCTCAGCATCATCTTGCCATGATGCGCCCAGCCATGACGCATGGGCGGGTTCACCAGCAGCAATCGCGGCCGGTTGAGGCGCAGAAAGCGCCGCCACCCTATGCCCGCGTTCCTCAATCAACTCGATCAAATGGCCTTCATGCGGGCGGCAGAGAAAAACGCAATGCGCTTGCTTTTGCGCCAAACCATCAGCCAAAGTCAGGCAGCGCATCACATGGCCTGTGCCAATCTCTAAAGAGGCATCAGCGCGAAAGGCTATTGTGCGCAAAGCCTCAGCCACAAAGGCTCAACCCAGCCCGCGCAGGCTTTTCATCATAGCCTCCGCGCGGACCCAATCCTCTGGCGTGTCGATATCTTGGACCCGGTGGCGCGGCAGAACCACAGCAGCGCTGCCCTCGCTCATGATAGGTTTTTCTTGGGTCCATGCCTCAGCCGTGCCCCAATAAAACTGGCCAGCATCGTGATAAGCCTCTTCCAAATCTTGAGAGCGTGTTTCCTGCTGAGCAGGGTCGAACATTGCGACGCGGCCACTGGGTGCAAGCTTTACCGCGCGCTGGATCGGAAAGGCATAAGAGGTGACTGAAAAAGCATAGTCAGCCTTAGCCTTCACAAGAGCCTCTAAGCCGCGCTGCAAATCATCGGCCTCGATCATAGGCGCGGTGGCATAGATGCAAGCAAGCTCCTCAACGCTCTCGCCCGCCGCCTTTAGCCACTCAGCTGCATGAGCGATAACAGGCACAGTGCCGCAATGATCATCGGAAAGATGTGGGGGCCGCATAAACGGCACCTCGGCGCCGTGTTTGCGAGCAATCGCGGCAACTTCATCGTCATCCGTGCTGACAATAATCCGGTCAAACAAGCCGCTTTTCGTCGCAGCCGCAATCGACCAAGCGATCATCGGCTGGCCGCAAAAGGGCTTGATATTCTTGCGCGGGATCCGCTTGGAGCCGCCGCGCGCAGGAATAATCGCGGCTCTCATCCCGCTACGGCTTCCCGCAAGACTTGGGTGACGGTTTCAAGGTCGTCATCGGTCAGGCTGGGATGCATGGGAATGCTGATAGCCTCGTCATAATAGCGCTCAGCCTCGGGGAAATCGCCCGCTTTAAAGCCAAGATTCTGATAGAAAGGCTGCAAATGCACAGGGATGTAATGCAGGTTCACCATGATCTGTTTTGAGCGGAAATACTCAAACACTTCGCGATGCGTTGGCTTGATCTCATCAAGCTTCAGGCGGATCACATAAAGGTGAAAAGCCGAATGGGTGTCGGGCGATTGAAAGGGCAGCGTTACTGGCAGATCTTTCAGCAGCTCAGCATAGGCATCCACCACCTCGTGACGGCGCGCGATAAATTGTTCGAGCCGTGTAAGCTGGCTCGACCCCAAGGCCGCCTGAATATCAGTGAGGCGGTAATTATAGCCCAATTCCACCTGCTGATAATACCACGAGCCTTCCATTGGCTTGGTCATCAGCTCTGGGTCGCGAGTGATGCCATGGCTTCTGAACAAGCGCAGGCGCGTCGCAAGCTCATCATCATTGGTCATCGCCATCCCGCCTTCAGCCGTGGTGATGATTTTCACCGGATGGAAGCTGAAAACGGTGATGTCGCTA
>CAZTFZ010000155.1:0-4487 GCA_964613105.1 uncultured Porphyrobacter sp.
GCCAATTCGTTGGGTGGTGGGGGCGTGTTAGCCAAAACGCCGGGCACTCCGCCAACCTGCGCAGGATTGGAGCGTGTGGCCCGTGCCTCGCTTTCAGAGCGGACGACGCTTTCAGGATCATAGCTCTCGCGCGCTGAGGTGTTTTCGGTCGAATCAAGCTCAACTTGAACCTCGCTCGAGAAGTTTCCTTCCCCAAGCATCGGGCTGAGCAGACCTGCCAATTGGCTCTGCAATTTGGCTTCATAGCGGGCTTGCAAGTCGAGGCCTTCGCCGCTGCCATCCCCTTTTTCTGACAGAAGAGCACCGTGCTGATCGATCACCCGCACTGCCGATGCAGCGAGCGATGGTACAGAGCCCGAAACCAAATTGACGATTGCATTGGTTTGCGAGGTTTCAAGGCTGCGGCCCTTGGCAAGGCGCACCATCACAGAGGCGCTTGGTGCAGCCTTGTCGCGCACAAAGACAGAGCGTTCTGGCGTGGCGAGATGGACTCGGACCGCCTCTATCCCATCGATTTCCATAATCGTTAGGTTCAGTTCGCGCTCTCGGGCTAAGCGCATGCGCTCGCCTTCCAAGGTCCGGCTGGCACCCATCGGAATGGCGTTCAATATATCGCCGCCTGTCTCTGGCGCGGCTAAGCCGCCATCGCTAGCGACCAACATGCGTGCACGGTAGACATCGTCTTCGGAAACGGTGACCATGCCCGTGCCCGGATCAATCGAATAGGAAATGCCGCCCGCTTCCAAGGTCTCGACCACTTGCGCGCGTTCGCCATCGGAAAGGCTGGAATAGAGCACGCGCTCTGGTCCGCCCGCGATAGACATGTAAAGCGCGCCGACCGCCGCCAAGGATCCAAGTCCGGCCAAAGCAGGCAGGCTCTTGCGAACCGCTGGTTGAGCGAAAAACCCAGCAAGCTGCGCTTGAAAACCGCTCGGCTGATCGGTGCCAGTCGAGGGACTCAGACTGGTGCCTGCTTGCGTGGCTGCATCGCTGCCAGAGCTATTTGTAGGGGAGAGCGCGTCGGCCAATTATCAGGCACCCATCCGCATGATGTCTTGATAGGCCGACAAAAGCTTGTTGCGCACTTGCAAGGTTGCCTCGAAAGCTACGCTTGATTCCTGCCTTGCCAGCATAACTTGAGCGACATCGGTCACTTCTCCGCGCTCATAAGCTGCGGCCAAATCGGCAGAACGCTTTTGCGTAGCGCTCACATCATTGAGCGCCGAATGCAGCGTGTCGGTGAAATCGCTGCCATTGGCTTGCGTGACTTGAGTGGCCCCTGCCTGAGTTGCGGCCTGACCCTGAGCGGGATTTGCCGCAGGCTTATCCGCTGCTTGCAAGGATTGCAGCGCTGATGAGCGATCCACGATCTGTTGGCGCAGTGCGATGATCTGGTTGAGGCCAGTGCCTTCGGCGCCCTTCATTGCGCGCTAGCCGGCTGGGCCGCACGCGGTTCAGCTGTCATCCCATTGTCGCGCATGGATGCAAGACGATAGCGCAAAGTGCGTTCTGAAATGCCCAGTCGCTGCGCTGCATTGCGCCGGTGGCCGCCTGTCGCGTCGAGGGCTTGTAGAATCGCTTCTGCCTCCGAACGAAAAGCGATTTGCGCTAAATTCTTATCTGCTGATTGCGGCATGCTAGCCTGCGCAGGCGATGGCATTGCTGGCACCATAGGCTGCGTGGGTAGCGCCCGCACCGCTGCATCAAATTGGATATGATGCGCTTCGATTTGTCGCTCATCCATTGCCAGCAGCAAGGCTCTGCGCATGACATTTTCAAGCTCGCGGACATTGCCCGGCCAAGGGTGGCCTCGCATTAGAGCCAGAGCATCAGGCGCGATCCAGCGGGGCTGGGTCTCTGCGTCGGCCATATTGTCGCTATGCTTGAGCATCATGCCAAAAGCGAGCGGTCCGATATCCGCAGGCCTTTCGCAAAGCGCAGGCAAGCTCAATGGAAAAACACACAAGCGATAGAACAAGTCCTCGCGAAAGCGCCCTTGGGCAATCTCGCTGGGCAGATGACGATTGGTGCAAGCAATCACCCGTACGTCGATTTTGACAGGACGCGTCGCGCCAATCGGTGTGACTTCGCCTTCCTGCAATGCGCGCAGCAATTTCGATTGGAGCGCTAGAGGCAATTCGCCGATCTCATCGAGCAGCAGAGTTCCGCCATCGGCGGCGCGGAAAAACCCCTCATGCGCTTCGCTTGCGCCAGTAAAAGCGCCCTTGCGATGGCCAAACAGCATAGCCTCTAGGATGGCTTCTGGCATGGCGGCGCAATTCACCGGCACAAACGGGCCGTCAGCTCGCGGGCTAGAATTGTGAAGAAAGCGGGCAAGCACTTCCTTGCCGGTTCCCGTTGGCCCCTCGATCATAACAGGCACGCTGCTTAGAGCGACCCTTTGCGCCAAAGTGAGCAAGGCCAGCATGGATGTGTCTGCTGCGATAGGTGCGCCAGCGGGCGTCAGGGCGGCGAGCAGAGCATCAGCCGCGCCGCGCAAATCGGTTTTCGGGTAAGAGATGTGGCTGGTTCGCGCCATGGGCTGCGTGATCACGGCCTGCTCTTGAAACCCCAACTTAATGTGATGCCTACCGCGAGGGCGGGTTTCATCCTTCTCTGATTGGCACAGAATTTTCCGAGAGCTGTCGAGGCCGTCAATCACTGGCCCTTCGACAATCTGAGCAAGCAGAGCGGCGTGGGCGCTTTTCGCTTTTTGGCTGGCAATTGCGTTTATCACTTCGAACCCTCGGTAACCATCTTTGTCCGAGTGCTTGTGGTGGGTAGACGACTAATCTGGCAGTAACTTAAGGCTCCGTAGCAACACCTAAGATTGGGCTTTTTCTTCGGCTCTTGTCCAAAAACCGTTCTCATTTCCTAAGGGTTGAGAGCGCGAGGCGCGTGCATTCCGCTAGCGCCTATATAATGATCCCGCGCGCGCACGCTTTCCCTCAGATCAGTCATCGGCTTTCGTATCCAGCAAGCAAATCTGCGCCAAAAAACTCGAAAGCTTAAACCTTGGATGGAGATGCCGTCCTACTCCCTGACAGCCTTGGTTCCAATCGAGCCATGGCTAAATCCAAGGAGACTAAATATGAGCGTTATCAATACCAATATCAGTGCACTTCGCGCTGCCAATGCATCATCGATGGCCAATGAGAAACTGGGCATGGCGATGGAGCGTCTTTCAACCGGTCAGCGCATCAACAGCGCCAAGGATGACGCTGCTGGCCTCGCTATCTCGACATCGATGACCTCGCAAATTCGCGGCATGAACCAGGGCATTCGTAACGCCAATGATGGCATTGCTTTGGCGCAAACGGCAGAAGGCTCGCTAAACGAAGTCACCAACATGCTTCAGCGGGTTCGCGAACTGGCCGTGCAATCATCGTCCGGTACCTATCAAGACGCAACCGACCGTGTGAACATGCAGGCAGAGGTCGACGAATTGACTGCGCAAATCGGGCAAGTTGTGAGCAATAGCGAATTCAACGGCGTGACCTTGTTTGATGGCTCGACCGCGAACGTTACGATCCAAACGGGTTCTGAAGTTGCCGACACAGTCGATCTTGCGATGGCCGATCTTACTGGTCTTGCTGGCGGCGCAGGTGCGGCGGGTTCCTATGATGTTTCAACGGCTGCCGCTGCGAGTGCACTTTTGGGCACAATTGGCACAGAGATTGACACCATCTCGACCGCTCGTGCAACGCTGGGTGCTGGCCAAAGCCGCCTTGATAGCGCGGTGAACAACCTCACCAGCACGGTCACCAATTTGTCTGATGCACGGTCGCGGATTGCGGACGCTGATTACTCAGCTGAAACAACCGCATTGGCAAAGGCTCAAATCCTGAGCCAAGCCTCAACCGCCATGCTTTCGCAGGCCAACCAAAGCCAGCAAAACGTCTTGTCTCTCCTGCGGTAATCTCCCCCAACGCACGGGACAACTGGCCCTTCATGAGGGTCGCATAGAACCTAAGGTCTTACTCCCGCCTCAGGTTCATCCAGAGAAAGGCTCGTCAGCGCACAAAGCGCGGCGGGTCTTTTTCGTTTGGTTTGGTGATTTATTGCTCAGCCAAATTGGCAAACTGACCTGCGTGATAGAGCAGAGGCGCTGCGTCACTGGTATGAAACGCGGTGACCTCGCCAACCATAATGATATGATCGCCGCCCTCATATTGGTGCTGTGTGCGGCATTCAAACCGGCTTGCATGGTCTGCCAAAAGAGGCGAACCAAGCACGCCCCCCTGCCACTCAATGTCAGAAAATTTGTTTTCGCCTGACCGCGCAAAGCGCCTCGCCAGATCGCGCTGACTATCGGTTAGAACATGCACTGCAAAATGCCCAGCTTTGCTAAAGGCGGGAAACGACAGGCTATCCTTGGCGAGCGACCAAAGGACCAGAGGCGGGTCGAGGCTGACAGAGTTAAAGCTGTTTACGGTGACGCCAATGGGCTGCCCAGCCTCGTCCAGTGTCGTGACAATTGTCACGCC
>CAZTFZ010000156.1:0-4483 GCA_964613105.1 uncultured Porphyrobacter sp.
CCCAAACATTCGCCCCCATATTCTCAGAGCCGATGTTAGCGACTTGCTCGCCAATTAGCTCAGCACCAAGGCCAAGCTTAGCGACCTCTGCAAGATAATCCTCAATCGCGATTTGACCTGGCTGATATTCAGCATGCAAAGCATCGCCCGCTTTGCCCGCAATCGTGCCCCCTGTGGCGAGAATAAGAATATGGGGAAGGCTGCTTGATTGGCTCATTTTTCACGCTTTAATGAGAGAAACAGCAAGACAGCAATTGATTTTCAAGATTTGCACGCTAGAAGCGCTGCTCTTGCCGGTGCAAATTGCACCTGTAAGGGCGATTAGCTCAGTTGGTAGAGCATCTCGTTTACACCGAGAGGGTCGGCAGTTCGAGCCTGTCATCGCCCACCATTTTCACATGTTTTTGCGGATAGTGACTTCACCCATTTGGGTGAGCCCTCATTTGTATGCGCAATCGGGCTGGCACAAGAAGGGCCCGCAAAAGCACTCAATGCGCCTTCGCGAGCCCTTTTCTCCGTCAGAAATGCAAATAGCAGCCGCTTAAGGCCCGCTTAAAGTGCATTTAGAGCGCTTCTAACGCTGAACGCGGCCCGATCCGTCACCAGACATCAGTTTTTCAACTTCAGGCACTGAGACGCGGTTAAAATCGCCCAAAATGGTATGCTTCAATGCGCTTGCCGCAACCGCAAATTCCAAGCTCTCTTGACGGTCTTCATAAGCATTGAGACCGTAAATGAGCGCTGAGGCAAAGCTATCGCCGCCGCCAACCCGGTCAACAATATCGCTGAGCTCATATTTCTTGGACAGCTTGAAGCCATCCTCGCGTGTGCGCAGGCAAGCAGACCAATTGTTGCGGTCGGCACTCAGGCTTTCGCGCAAGGTGATCGCAATAGTGTGCATATTGGGATAGATATCGAGGACTTTCTGACCCAGCGCCTCATACTTCTTCGTATCAAGCTCGCCGCTTTCCACATCGACATCCACCGTAATGTCGAGCGACTTTTGGCAATCTTCCTCATTCGCAATGCCGACATCGACATATTTCACGAGCTCGCGCATCACCTCTGGTGCGGTCTTGCCATATTTCCACAATTTGCCGCGGAAGTTGAAATCGCAAGAGACGGTAACCCCCGCTTCCTTCGCCGCTTTGACGCAAGCCATAGAAAGTTCAGCCGCAGAAGGGCTGAGTGCTGGCGTGATGCCAGTGATGTGGAGCCATTTGACGCCTTTGAAGATCACCGGCCAATCAAACTCGTCCATGGCTGCATTGCAGATGGAGGAGTTTGCCCGGTCATAAACGACCTTGGAAGGGCGCTGGTTCGAGCCTGTTTCCAAGAAATAGATACCAACGCGGTCGCCAGAGCGGCTGACATGCGCTGTGTCCACACCAAATTTGCGCAATTCCATGATCGCGTTTTCGCCAATGTCATTGTCGGGCAATGCGCTGACAAATCCAGCATCGAGGCCATAATTGGAAAGAGCGACAGCGACATTCGCCTCGCCCCCGCCAAATGTCGCCTCAAACTGAGGGGATTGGAAATAACGCTCATGACCTGGCGTTTTGAGCCTGAGCATGATTTCACCGAAAGAAAGAAAGTCTGCCATGGGGAGGAGCTCCGAAGTTATCGAGCGGTCTTGGCTATTGCCACCGCTTCGCTTGCTAGTTGAGTGATCGCTGCATAATCGCCATTGGCGAGCGCATCTTTGGGGGTGAGCCAGCTGCCGCCGCAGGCCAGCACATGCGGCAGAGCCAGAAACTCTGCCAAATTGCCTGCCGATACGCCGCCTGTGGGCATGAACCGCATTTCGCGAAACACTGCTCCAAAGGCTTTGAGCATCGGCACGCCGCCAGCCAGACTGGCAGGGAAGAACTTCACCTCGCGCAGGCCAAGCGCATAGGCACGCTGAACCTCGCCCGCGGTCATCGTGCCGGGATAAAAAGGCATGCCTTCATCGAGGCAAAATTCGGCGATTTCATCGACAAGGCCGGGCGAGACGATAAATTGCGCGCCGCTGTCGCGCACCGATTTCGCCTGATCGAGAGTGAGCACAGTGCCCGCCCCCACGATCAAACCCTCAGTGCGCGCTAGGATCGCCTCCATGCCGCGCTGTGCGCCATCGCTGCGCATGACCACTTCGATCACGCTCAAACCGCCCGCAGCCAAGGCCTCAGCCGTGGCCACCGCAACATCGGCATCATCTTCGCCAATAAGCGGCACAACGGGTGCCGAAGCGAGCCGGCCAGAAAGTTCAGTACTCATTGCTTTTTCCCAAATAGGGGCAAGCCACCTCAATTAAGAGAAGGCAAGACCGCCATTGATGTCGACATTGGTGCCGGTGATGTAAGACGCTTCGTCGGATGCCAGATAGGCGACCAGATCAGCGGCCTCTTCAGCCTTGCCTTGACGTTTGAGGCAGGTTGAATTGGCGACATTCTCGCGCACTGCATCCGGCGTAAACTCATCATGAAACGCGGTTGCGATCATGCCGGGGCACAGCGCATTGACGCGGATACCCTTGGGGCCCATCTCTTTAGCGAGACCGCGCGTCATAGTGCTCAAAGCGCCCTTTGACGTTGCATAGGCAATCGCGCCGCCGCCGCCGCCATCGCGGCCAGCCAAGGAAGCGATGTTCACGATTGCACCGCCTTCGCTCATGACTTCAGCCGCTGCTTGGGTGACCATAAACGCCGATGTGACGTTCAATTGCATGACATAGTTCCAAAACTCTTCGTCCATTTCGGCAAGAGTTTTGCGAGCGACCAAGCCGCCAGCATTGTTGACGAGCACGTCGATACCGCCGCCAAAAGCATCCTTTGTAGCCGAAACCAGTGCCGTAACGTCGGCTTGCTTGGTCACGTCTGCCTTAACCTTGATCGCTTTACCGCCAGCAGCTTCTACTGCGGCAACAGTGGCGTCAGCATCACCCTCATTGCTGTTGTAATTGACAACAACCGATGCGCCTTCGCTGCCGAGCTTCACGCAAATTGCGCGGCCAATATCGCGGCTGCCGCCAGTGACGAGGGCTACTTTGCCTTCAAATTTCATAATGTCAGTCCTGTAAGATTAAAGTTGAATATCAGTGTTTAAATTGATGAGACAAAGCCCCGCGCGCCCCGCGCGGGATCCATCTAAGCGGATTTGGGTTTCAATGGTTTGATCTCTGGGCAGAGGATAAACACCGAAACCACGGTCATAATTGCAAGGCCCGCACCGACAATGAACGCTGGCGCATAGCTATCGATGGTGAGTATCGGAATGAGGAAGTTTAAGAGGACAACAGCGAGCTTTGCCGCTGTGCCAGCATAACCTGCCAAAGTCCCAACAGAGCTGCCGCTGTAAAAATCACTCGGCAAAGTCTGAATATTGCCAACCGCAGTTTGGAAGCCAAACAGGATGACAGCCATCAAGAGCACCGCGAACAGCGGCGATGAGGCTTGCGTGGTCGCCAAGAGCGATACCAGCATGATAACACCGCCAAGAGCGATCACTGACTTGCGGGTCCGATTGACCGTCCAGCCAGATTTGATCCTATTGCCAGCAAGCAGGCCGCCAAACCATGCGCCCAGCATTGCGCCAACATAGGGGATCCATGCGTAAACGGCGATCTCTTCAACCCCGAAACCATAGGTCTCATTGAGGTAGAGCGGGAGCCAGCCCACAAACAACCACCAAATCGGATCGAGGAAGAAACTGGCCATAATTACGCCCCAGCTTTCCTTGCGGCTAAGGATCTCGCCGGAACCTGGTGCATAGTCAGCCACTTCATTGGTTTCGGCATTGCGTTGACCTGTCAGGATATACTGACGCTCTTCTTCGCTAATCCAAGGGTGAGCATCAGGGCCACTTTTGTAAACGATCAACCATGGCATGAGCCACAAGAAGCCCAGCGCACCGATCGCGATAAAGGTCGCTTGCCAGCTACCCAAAAACACGAACAACACACCGATAATCGGCGCTGAAACGATGCCGCCAATAGCCGCACCAGAATTGAAGATACCTTGCGCCAAAGCCCGCTCGTCAATCGGGAACCATTCAGCATTTGCCTTTGTTGCGCCGGGCCAATTGCCAGCCTCAGACACGCCCAACAATGCACGAAACACAGCAAAGCTGGTGAGGCCATTTGCAACCGCATGAAGCATGGTTGCTGCCGACCAAACAACGATCGACAAGACAAAGCCGAGCCTTACGCCGATCCAGTCAAATATCTTGCCAAACAAGGTCTGGCCAAAAGCATAGGCAAAAGTGAAGACGTTGAGGATGATCGCATAATCCGCTTTCGTTAGGCCCAAGTCTTCTGAAATCTCAGGCCAAAGAAAGCCCAAAGCTCCGCGATCAATATAGTTGATAATCGTGGCGAGGGCGACAAGCCCCACGATCCAGAAACGAAGATTCCCCTTAGGCATGACCTACTCCACTCAACCAAATTGTTTTTTGTGTTCTAATTTGTTGTTCAATCTGCCGCATCATTCGGCCCCGCCAA
>CAZTFZ010000157.1:0-2470 GCA_964613105.1 uncultured Porphyrobacter sp.
CGCTACGCCGCATGTCCCCCATGGCTGACACGCCAGTTCACACTTTTAGCGGCACCCCCCTCTTATGCCTAAAAAACCGTCCCCAACACGCTCTCCCAAGCAGACCAAAACCACCCCCAAGAAAACAAAAGCTCCCCGCAAACCCCCTTCCGCAAAGCTCCCCGCAGACCCTCCTCGTACCCAAACCAAGGGCTCCACCCAGCGCAGGCAAAAGCACACCGCATGGACCCGCAAGAAGATGGCGGATTTCCTGCGCGAGCTCGCCGCCTCGCAATCGGTATCGCAGGCCGCTCGCTCGGTCGGCATGTCGCGCCAATCGGCCTATCGTTTGCGCAATCGGGTCAAGGAAACGCCGTTCGATCTGGGGTGGGAGGTCGCCTTGGAAATGGGCTATGGCCAGCTTGCCCAAGCGCTGATGGATCGCGCCGTCAACGGTGAGGAAATCCCGCATTATTACAAGGGCGAATTGGTCGGCACGCATCGGCGTTATGACAATGGCTTGGGGCGCTGGGTGCTCAACAATCCGTGGAAGCTGGGGCGGTATCAGGTCGCTCGCGAATATTCTGCGCCCGGCTTTGATTCTTTGCTCGAGCGGATTGAGCTGGCCGAGGTGGATTGGCGCGCTGGCGAGCCTTTGCCGGCCTTGGGCGATGATCCGCTGGCGCTAAATGCCGATGCTGGGGGTGCTGATGGGGAGGGCGAGCTTGCCGAAGATTTCGGGGGCGAACTTGCCGGTGATTTGGCAGCCGTCCCAGAGCATATTAAGCGCGAGGATCAGTTTACGCAGCGCAGCTGGTATGTGGCAGAGGCCGCCTCAACGCAAAAGGGGAGGTAGGAAATAATATTGCGCAAGTGCCCTGTTTGAGGGTCTGTGTGAAAAGGGGCATAAGGCTCTGTAATAATGCGATAAATTGGCGGTTCGGGCAAAGGCTCATCTGTCACTTATGTAACCCAAAGCTAGGGTTAGGGCCTTTAAGTGCTATCGCGGATTGTGCCCATGCGATGCTTGCAATTTGGCCTTGGCTTTGCTTATTTCCTCGACGGGGAATTTGATAATTGGGGGAAAAGCCATGGCGAGGACTGGCGCAAAAACGGCGCGAAAATTTGATGTGAAACCGCTCTTTGCAGAGCCGTATTTTGTGACCAATATCGCCGATGCGATCAGCCCGAAGCAGGTGGAATTTATTCAGTCGACCAAGATGGTTCTCAATCAGATGAACCATATTTCGGAAGATTTGTATCTGTTCAACCGGCCCGAATTGCGGAGCGTGAAAAAGGCGGTTCAAGAGGCGCTGCAAACCTATGCGAGCGAGGTTATGGGCATTGGTAATCCGCTCGATGTGACGCAGAGCTGGGCGCTGATGAACCCGCCCGATGTGGGGATGCATGCGCATACGCATTCCAACTCTTTGGTGTCGGGATCGCTCTATTATGCGCCCATGCCAGACCCTCCGGGGAATATGGTTTTTGAGCGGGCTAATGGCTATCAGCAGCTCGATATGGCCGTGGGTGAGGGACGCGAGAATGTCTACAACACGCCGCGCAATGCGGTGGTGCCTAAACAGGGTGATTTGGTGTTATTTTCCAGTAGCATAATGCATTTTGTTGAGGTCAATCAGAGCACGCAAGACCGCTATTCGATCGCGTTCAATTCCTTTGTTCGCGGAACGATTGGGTCCTTGCGCGATGTGAGCGAGCTGAAACTGTAATCGGGTTTTTCTGATTTGGGTTTTGGCCGCAAATCCTAGCGCGCGCCCTAACGGACAATGTCCAATCTGACGCGGGCATGGCCAGAGCTGATAAAACCGAGTTTCGCCGCTGCTCCTCGGCTAAGGTCGATTGCGCGGCCTCTGATAAACGGGCCTCGATCATTGATCCGCACCACGACAGAGCGGCCATTGCGCGGGTATGTGACCCGCACCTTTGTGCCAAAGGGCAGGGTCTTATGAGCGGCGGTCATGGCGTTCATATTGAAGCGTTCGCCATTGGCGGTGAGGCGGCCATGAAAGCGTTTGCCGTAGAAGGATGCGGTCTTGGTGCCGAGCGAGCGGATGACCGCTCCGCCCTCTGGTTCAGGGGCTGGCTTGGGCTTTACTTCTGTGGGCGGGGTGAAGCTGTTTAGGTCGACCGCGCCGGGGGCAATTTCGGGCCGGTCTGGGATCGTTTTGAAGGGGGCAAAGCTTGCCTCGAAGGATTGGCCTTCTAGAGGCTGAGTGGGCACGGTTTCTGCTGCTGCCAGAACGGTGGTTGAGGCGGGGGTCGCCATTTCGTCTTGGCCATAGGCAAATGCGAATGCGGGCGCGATGAGCACCAGCATGGCTGCGCCTATCTTTGCCTTCATCGGCAGATTGGAGATGGAGCCCCTATCCATGGGTTTGGGTCTAGAGGCTTAGGATTGCCAGAGTCTTGGGCAAAACTGTCAGCTGGCTCGTTCTTGGCACAGCTCGTCGTAGTGAGAGGGTAAATATTG
>CAZTFZ010000157.1:2570-4454 GCA_964613105.1 uncultured Porphyrobacter sp.
AAAATGGGGCCAGCATTGCTGCCGACCCCACTCTCACCGATACGTGGTCAAATCCCCGAGAGGATATGAGCTTGGTATCCGATGTTTCACCCAAAGACGCTCTGGTTTGGTCCGTTCGGGCCAAGGCCAAATCATCCGTCAGGCTATGTCACCGGCACTCGCACCGGCATCCGAAACTATTCTCCAACCCGCCGTCTTAAAGACCATTCACGCCTTCGCCTTGCGGCTTGTGCCTTACCAAGTCCTTCTCGGCCAATCTTCATCAAATGGCTTCGCAGCTTGGCCCTCCTTCGGTGGTCGGTGCCCTTGCGGTTCTGTGCTGCCTTACCCGAGGGTTCCAGCGGCGCATTTCCACCCAGCGTTCCGGCCAATAGGCCAAACTCATCTCGAAGCGGTATCGCGAGCTGCTCGTCGATTTTTGCAATTTAGGCCGAGGCTAGTCTTGCGAAAATCTCACAGCCCGCGCGGACAGGCTTCTTGATGCCAAACCATCGCGAAGTTCCTCAAATTAAGCGCTTTAGAGCACTTATTCTGAAGGCATTGCGCTTTGGCCTGATAGGGTAAAACTGCGCCACAAGATGGATTGTCGCAATAGTTTCACAAAGGACTTATCCACTTTCGCCGATATTCCTTGTGGACGGGCGTGGATAACTCAGCAAGCAATGAGGAGATTGCAACTAAGCCTTATCGCGTTTGGCCAACAATCGCAGCCGCAGGGCGTTCAATTTGATGAAGCCAGCCGCATCTTCCTGATCATAGGCGCCTGCATCGTCCTCAAAGGTCACATGCTGCTCTGAATAGAGCGAATGGGGTGATTTGCGCCCAACCACGCTGGCAAGACCCTTATAGAGCTTGAGGCGGACAGTGCCGGTCACTTTCTCTTGGCTTAGATCGATGGCAGCTTGCAGCATTTCGCGTTCGGGGCTGAACCAAAAGCCGTTATAAATCGCTTCGGCATATTTGGGCATGAGCTCATCTTTCAAATGAGCAGCACCCCGGTCGAGAGTGATTTGTTCAATCCCGCGATGAGCGACCGCGTAAATCTCGCCGCCGGGGGTTTCATACATGCCGCGCGATTTCATGCCGACAAAGCGGTTCTCAACGAGATCAAGCCGGCCAATGCCATGCTTGCGGCCCAGATCGTTGAGTGCCGTCAGAAGCGTAGCAGGCGACATCGCTTCGCCGTTTAGGGCAACACCATCGCCGCGCTCAAATTCGATCTCAATATGCTCAGGCGTATCGGGAGCATTCTCAGGATGATCTGTGCGCGAATAGACATAATCGGGCGTCTCTTCCCACGGGTCTTCCAGAACCTTGCCTTCAGACGAAGTATGCAAAAGGTTGGCATCGGTCGAGAACGGGCTCTCGCCGCGCTTATCTGTTGGCACAGCGATCTGGTGCTTTTCCGCCCACGCAATAAGAGCGGTTCGGCTTGTCAGATCCCACTCGCGCCAAGGAGCAATGACTTCAATATCGGGGTCAAGCGCATAGGCTGACAATTCAAAGCGGACCTGATCATTGCCCTTGCCAGTGGCTCCATGAGCAATCGCATCAGCGCCTGTTTCATGAGCGATCTCGACCAAGCGCTTGGAGATGAGCGGGCGCGCAATCGAGGTGCCAAGCAGATAGTCGCCCTCATAACGAGCATTGGCGCGCATCATCGGAAAAACAAAATCGCGGACGAATTCCTCGCGCAGGTCTTCGATGAAAATATGCTTGTCAGGAATGCCCATCGCGCGCGCTTTTTCGCGGGCAGGCTCAATCTCTTCACCTTGACCCAAATCGGCGGTGAAGGTCACCACTTCGCAGCCGCGCTCAACCTCAAGCCATTTGGCAATGACGGATGTGTCGAGGCCGCCAGAATAGGCGAGGACGACTTTTTTG
>CAZTFZ010000158.1:0-3099 GCA_964613105.1 uncultured Porphyrobacter sp.
GCATCGGGGCCCAAAGGTATCCCAAGATAGAACCAGATCACGATCAGCACTGTGCCCGAAATCAGCAAATAGACCGAATAGGGCAGCATCATCGCAGTGAGGCTGCCAAGGCCAAAGTCTTTCTGCCAACGCTGAGCGAAGACCAGAATGAGCGGGAAATAGACCATCAGCGGCGTGATGATATTGGTCGCGCTATCGCCAACACGGTAAGCCGCTGTTGCACCCTCGGGGCTGATCCCTAGCAGCATGAGCATTGGCACAAGGATCGGTGCGAGCAGTGCCCATTTCGCGCTGGCAGAGCCAACAAACAAGTTCAATAAGCCAGCAAAGATCACCATCAGGCCAAGCACTAGCGGCAAGGGCAGTCCGGTCGATTTGATTGCGGCCGCTCCGTGAACGGCCGAGATAAGCCCGAGATTTGACCAATTGAACATCGCCACAAAATGCGCAGCGGCAAAGGCCAGAACGAGGTAATAGCCCATGTCCTTCATGCTCTGGGCCATCATATTGACCAAGTCGCGATGGTTTTTGATCGCTCCCGTCGCGCGCCCGTATGCCCAGCCGGCAAGCAAGAACAATAGGAAGAAGGCAGCGACCAAAGACTGATAGAGCGGTCGCAATTGGGTGTGGATTGAACAGTCGGCAATCGCGGACCCGTCTTCTGCCACGCAAGCGGCTTCGTTGATTAGCGGCGTGCCCGGCGCAAACACCATCGCCGCCCACAATCCAGCGACGAACAGCGCGGCCAGCCCTGCATGGCGCAGGCCCTTGCTTGCGAGCGGTCCATCTTCGACAACGGGATCAGTGCTTTCGTCAGAGCCAGCCGAAGCGCCGCCAGTCCAAGCGCCCAATCTGGGCTCGATTATCTTATCGGTGACATACCAAATGATCGGCAGGAACACGAATGTCATCGCGCTGATGAAGTACCAATTGCCTGCAATATTGGCGCTCCATGACGGATCAAGCGCGCTTGCGCCGACCGCTTCCTCGGTAATGCCGAATAGCAGCGCGTCGAGCTGTCCCGGCGAGATATTAGCCGAAAAGCCGCCTGATACGCCAGCAAAGGCTGCGGCGATGCCTGCCAGCGGGTGGCGGCCTGCAGCGGCAAACAAAATGCCAGCAAGCGGTATCAGCACCACATAGCCAGCATCGGCTGCGTGATTGCCCAGCATTGCAACCAGCGCCACAACCGGCGTTAGAAGGCTCTTAGGAGCGCTTTTCACGGCTTTCGCCATGCCTGCTGCGAAAAAGCCAGAGCGCTCTGCAACACCAGCGCCCAGCATCACCACCAAGACATAGCCCAATGGGTGGAAATGGGTGAAGGTCTTGGGCATTTCGACCCAAAGCCGTTGGATATTGTCGGGCGATAACAGGCTGACCGCATTGATTTGCAGAGCGCCTCCGCTTGCCTCGTCAAGAGCGGTGGGATGCAGCGCAGAAACTCCTGACAAAGCCGCGATCACCGATATAATAACCAGAGCGATTATGAGATAGAAGAAGATGAACACTGGATCAGGCAATTTGTTGCCTGTGCGTTCGATCCAGCCCAAAATGCCCTTTTGGCCGTCTGTGGGTGTGGGGTTTGCGGCGGCGCCTGCCATAAAGTCCTGCCTTCGTCCAAAATCTGTTCTGCGGGCAGCAATGCGCTGCCCCGGCTATGCAGTGAAGATTAGCAGCGCTGGTGAAAGCCGCAAGGTTTTGCACGCGAGAGATTTATCCGGCGCTAGCCTAAGCCCCTCAAGCCTGCTTAAACTCACGGATCATGGCCAAGCTCTATTTCTATTATGCCAGTATGAATGCGGGCAAGAGCACGACGTTGCTCCAAACCGCTTTCAACTATGGCGAGCGGGATATGCGCGTATCTTTATGGACCGCTGCGCTTGACGATAGGCCAAGCTTTGGCGCGATCAGCTCTCGCATTGGCCTTGCTAGTGACGCCCATAGATTTGAGCCTGCAACCGATATTGCCGCACGGGTTCTGGCCGATCACACAGAGGCTCCGATTGATTGCGTGCTGGTGGATGAGGCGCAATTTCTAAGCCCAGAACAAGTGTGGCAATGCGCCAAGCTGGCCGATGCCCACGGGATTCCAGTGCTGTGCTATGGCTTGCGCACGGACTTTCAAGGCGCGTTGTTTCCCGGCTCTGCCGCGCTGCTTGGCATTGCGGA
The DNA here is from genome assembly GCA_964613105.1 of uncultured Porphyrobacter sp. Lineage (GTDB taxonomy): Bacteria > Pseudomonadota > Alphaproteobacteria > Sphingomonadales > Sphingomonadaceae > Erythrobacter. The sequence goes on from CAZTFZ010000158.1 coordinate 2,170, forward strand.
CGAGCTTAATGAGATGAAGGCAATTTGCCATTGCGGGCGCAAAGCGACGATGAATCTGCGCGTCGATGAAAGCGGGGCTGCGGTAAAGCAGGGCGCTCAAACAGAGATTGGCGGCAATGACCGTTATCTTGCCCTGTGCCGCAAACATTTCACCGAGGCGTTGGAAGTCTAGGGCTTTGCGCCTAAGGTGGCCGCTATGAACGATACCCTTAGCCTTGCGCTTGTCCTTATCCCGTGCCTTGTGATTGCGATTGTCTTCCACGAGGTCGCGCATGGCTATGCCGCGCTGGCGCTGGGCGATCCGACCGCGAAAGAGCGCAATCGGCTCTCGCTGAACCCTATTCGCCACGTCGACCCCGTTGGCACTTTGCTAGTGCCGGGCGCACTGGCTTTGGCAGGAGCGCCGGTGTTTGGCTGGGCCAAGCCTGTTCCGGTTATCAAGCAAAGGCTCAACAATCCGCGTTTTGGCATGATGGCGGTGGCGGCTGCTGGGCCGGGTATCAATTTCATTCTAGCGCTGGTGGGCGCGATCGCATTTGGTCTGATCAAGCCCGATATGGTGGGCGCCTTTGCTGGCATCAATGATGGCAGCGACCTAGTGGCGCGCGGTTTGTACTATTTCATCCTCATCAATATCTTTTTGGGTATCTTCAACCTGCTGCCAATACCGCCCTTTGATGGCTCGCATATTGTCGAGGGCGCTTTGCCGGAAAGCTTGTCGAAATTGTACGCAAAGGTGCGCCCCTTTGGCATGGTATTGTTCTTCGCGCTTGTCGCAGTGACATGGTTTGCGCCTGAGTGGCGCGTTCTGGAGCGGACGATTGGTGCGCCTGTAAACTGGGCATTGTTCCAATATCTGGGTGTGGCAGCTGAAGTTGCGTCCTAAGCGCGCTCTTAACGGCACTTAAAGCGGCTTAAACGACACTTTAT
>CAZTFZ010000158.1:3199-4440 GCA_964613105.1 uncultured Porphyrobacter sp.
GAGCAACAGCCTTCTTCCAAACCAGCGCCAAAGCCTCACCCACACGGCTGGATCATTCTTGATAAGCCGCATGGGCTTGGCTCCACTCAAGCGGTGGCGGCGGTTAAGCGCAATTTTCGCGAGGCGGGCTATGGCAAGATCAAGGTCGGCCATGGCGGCACACTTGATCCCTTGGCGCAAGGCGTGCTGCCGATTGCCTTGGGCGAGGCGACAAAGCTTGCAGGGCGGATGCTTGATGCCAGCAAGATTTACGAATTCACGATAAAGTTTGGAGAAGAAACCACTACGCTGGACGCTGAGGGCGAGATCATTCGGCGCAGCGATGTGCGGCCAAGCCTTGCTGAGATTGAGGCGGTTCTGAAGCGCTTTACCGGCCCGATTGAGCAAGTGCCGCCAGCCTTTTCGGCGCTGAAAGTGGATGGCAAGCGCGCCTATGCTTTGGCCCGCGAGGGCAAGGCTGTGACGCTCAAAACGAGGGCAGTGACGATCCACGAGCTGGCGGTCAGCAATCAAGCAGATATGCCAGAAGAGATCACGCTGCGAGCGCATGTCTCAAAGGGCACATATATCCGCTCTCTGGCCCGCGATATTGCCGATATGGTGGGAACTTGCGGGCATGTTACTTTTTTGCGCCGCACGAAAGCGGGGCCTTTTACCGAAACCCAAGCGATTTCACTGGACAAACTCAACCAAATCGGTAGTGGCGCGCCATTGAATGAACTACTCCTGCCGATCGAGGCGGGGCTGGACGACATCCCGGCCTTTGCCCTCGACCAGACAGCTGCGCAGGCGGTCCGACAGGGCCGCAGACTGTCTGAACTGACCCAAGCCGATGGGATCTATTGTGCGACGCTGGACACTGTTCCGGTTGCGCTCATCCAGATTTTGGAAGGCACGGCCAAAGTGGTCCGGGGTTTTAACCTTCCCGATGTCGCTAAGTAAGAAAGAGAATTATGTCAGTAACAGCAGAAGAAAAAGCAGGCATCATCAAAGACAACGCTCAGGGCAAAGGCGATACCGGCAGCCCCGAAGTTCAAGTCGCGATTTTGACCCAGCGTATTCGCAATCTGACCGACCATTTCAAAGGTCATCACAAGGACAATCACTCGCGTCGCGGGCTCTTGATGATGGTCAATAAACGCCGCAACCTTCTGGCCTATCTCAAGGACAAGGATGTCGAGCGCTACAATGCTCTGATCGCGAAGCTAGGGCTTCGTAAATAGTCATTTCGAAGGGCGGCC
>CAZTFZ010000159.1:0-4405 GCA_964613105.1 uncultured Porphyrobacter sp.
CTGTATGAGATTGACGCTTTGGAAGAGGCGCAATGGATCAGCGTAGCCTCGCCTTTTGGTGAAGCCTCGGACGAGATCCTATGCGGCCGCGTGGGACATGTGCAAGTGCGGTTTCTGCCCCGCCATGGACGCGGGCATACCGTGCTTCCGGGCAAGCTCAACGCTCGGGCCAATATTGACGCGTTAAAGCGCGCAGGTTGCACCGATATTCTGGCGATCAGCGCGGTGGGTTCTCTGCATGAGGATTTACCGCCAGGGCATTTTGTCGCGGTTGATCAGTTCATCGACAACACTAAGGGGCGCGCCAGCACATTCTTCGGCAATGGCTTTGTCGCTCATGTCGGTATGGGCGATCCAGTCTGCCCCAGATTGTCCGATTTTGCGGCGAGCGCCCTTGAAAAAGCAGGCGGCAATGCTGCTCGCACCGCAACCTATCTGGCGATGGAGGGTCCCCAATTCTCGACCCGCGCAGAAAGCGCAATGTATCGCCAATGGGGCGCCCATGTGATCGGCATGACCGGCATGCCCGAGGCCAAGCTCGCCCGCGAGGCAGAGCTGCCCTATGCGCTGCTTGCCATGGTCACAGATTGGGACAGCTGGCGCGAAAACGAGGACGCCGTTGATGTGAGCGCAATCATAGCGCAAATGAATGCCAATGGCCTTTTGGCGCGGCAGGCTTTGGAGCATTTCTTCGCCGATTTACCCGCGACGCGCGAGCCATCGCCGATTGACACTGTGCTCGATACCGCCGTCATCACTGCACCCGATCAGCAAGACCCGCACGTTACTGCAAAATTGGACGCGGTTGCGGGGCGCATATTGGCAAGCTCTAAGGCCTCTTTGGGGGAATGAGCAAAAACGCTGCGCCTCGATTGCAACCACTCGACCGCGGCCCTTTGCGCGCAGCCTTTCGAATGGACGAAGTCGCGTGTGTTAAACAGCGCCTAGAGGAAGCCGCAACCTCCAGCGCTCTCCACCCCACGGCCAAGACCCTTGCGATCAATTTGGTCGAGGGGGCTCGCGCTCACAAAGCCAGCGGGCTCGATGCGTTTTTGCAAACATTTGGCCTTGGCACAGAAGAAGGCATTGCCCTTATGTGCCTTGCAGAGGCTTTGCTGCGCGTGCCCGATGCTCACACAGCAGACGCGCTAATCCGCGACAAATTGGGCGATATCGACTGGTCCGAACATCTGGGTGAAAGCTCTTCGACCTTCGTCAATGCAGCGACATTCTCACTCATGCTGACCGGCGAAGTGCTGGACAAGCCGAAGGCCGGGCAGAACACAATGGGCGCAACGCTAAAGCGCTCAATCAGCCGCCTTGGCGAGCCAGTGATCCGCAAAGCCACTTTGCAAGCCATGCGCATTTTGGGCGGGCAATTCGTCTTTGGGCGCGACATTGACGAGGCCTTGAAACGCGCCGCCCCCGAACGAGCGCCCCGCAAAAACGCAGGCGCCCTGTCGCACAGTTTTGATATGCTTGGCGAGGCAGCAATGACCTTTGCCGATGCAGAGCGCTATCGCCAATCCTATGACAACGCGATTGTCCGATTAGCTCAGGATGCTCAAGCCAAAGACAGCCACAAACCCGGCATTTCGGTGAAATTGTCAGCGCTTTATCCGCATTACGATTTTCTTCATGCAGCCAAAGCCAAGGCTGCGATTGTCCCGATCGTGCGCGATTTGGCGGCCAAAGCGCGCGATGCAGATATTCACTTCACGATTGACGCAGAAGAGGCCGAGAGGCTCGAACTATCGCTGGACATTATCGAAGAACTGGTGAGCGATGATGCTCTGTTCATACAGCCTAATGGCCGCAATTGGCGCGGTTTTGGCATGGCTCTTCAAGCCTATCAGAAACGCGCCGTGCCCTTGTGCGATTGGGTCGCACAATTGGCGCAAACGCATGGACGGCATTTGTTTGTAAGGCTTGTCAAAGGGGCCTATTGGGACAGCGAAATCAAGCTTGCGCAAGTCGGCGGATTTAACGATTTTCCAGTTTTCACACGCAAACTTGCAACCGACACATCCTATCTCGCTTGCGCCAAAATCTTGCTCGACGCATCGGGCGCAATTACCCCAGCATTTGCTACGCACAATGCCTATACAATTGCAGCAGTAAAGGCGCTTGCAGCTAAGCTTGGCAATGCCTCATTCGAGTTTCAGCGGCTGCATGGGATGGGCGAAGATGTCTACGCCGCGCTGGCTAGTCATGAGACTACTCAGGGCGCTGAAAGAACGCCGGTTCGCGTCTACGCGCCCGTTGGTAGCCATAAGGATTTGCTGGCTTATCTCGTGCGGCGCTTGCTCGAAAATGGCGCAAATTCAAGCTTCGTCAATCGGATGGCCGACGCCGATATTCCTGCTAGCGAATTGGCCCAAGACCCAGTGGCTTTGCTTGCGACGCGAAAGCCCTTGCGCAATCCCGACATTGCCTTGCCACGTGATATTTTTCGAGGTCGGATAAACAGCGCAGGGATCGACCTTGCAGACCCCTTGGTGCTCGCACCGTTGCAAAGCCGGTTGGAGGCTCTGAAAACCCAAGAATGGCTGGCTCAGCCCAGTTTTCCTGAAGGGGATAAAGCGCCGCTCATCCCCATCACAGCGCCGCATAACACACAGGCCGTCATCGGCCATATGCGCGCTGCAAGTGCATCAGAGATTGCCAGCGCAGCGCTCCGAGCCAGCAATGCACAGCCCCAGTGGAATGCGATTGGCGGCGATGCGCGGGCAAAGCTGCTTGAGGATGCAGCAGACAGGTTTGAGGCGCATAGCGATCAATTTCTCTCACTGTGCCAACGCGAAGCAGGCAAGACGCTGGTCGATAGCGTTTTGGAACTGCGCGAAGCGGTCGATTTTCTGCGCTATTATGCCGCAGAGGCCCGCGCGCTGTTTTCAGAGCCCTTCGCCCTGCCGGGCCCCACTGGGGAAGAGAACCGCTTAAGCCTACATGGACGAGGGGTCTTCGCCACAATCAGCCCGTGGAACTTCCCGCTGGCGATTTTCATCGGACCCGCCGCAGCGGCATTGGCCGCAGGCAATAGCGTGCTTGCAAAGCCAGCGCATCAAACCCCGCTGATCGCCGCACTCGCGGTAAAGCTGTGCCATGAAGCGGGCATCCCAAAAGACGTGCTGCACTTGTTACCGGGTGATGGCGAGGTTGGACAAATGATAACCAGCGATCCCAATATTGCAGGCGTTGCCTTCACTGGCTCGACCGGAACGGCAATGGCGATCAACCGCTCTCTTGCTGCGCGCGATGGGCCGATTGCGACCCTTATTGCAGAAACAGGCGGGCAAAACGCGATGATCGTCGACAGTTCAGCCTTGGCCGAGCAAGTAACCCGCGATGTGGTTGCAAGCGCCTTTCAAAGCGCTGGCCAGCGGTGTTCGGCTCTGCGCGTGCTCTATCTGCAAGAGGATATTGCCGATCAAACCATGGCCATGATCCAAGGGGCTTTTGAGGCGCTGACGATTGGCGATCCAGAGCGGCTTTCAACCGATGTCGGCCCTGTCATTGATACGCAGGCTAAGGCTTCGCTCGATGCGCATATCGCGGCCGTGAAGAGCGCTGGAAACAGGGTCCACCAGCGCGATTTGCCCGAAAGCGCAAGCCAAGGCACATTTGTCGCACCGGCGATTGTCGAAATCGGCTCAATCACGGATTTGGATAAAGAGCATTTTGGCCCAATCCTGCATGTTGCCCGCTTCAAAGCCGAGGCCTTGGAAGAGGTTGTGGACGACATTAATCAGGTCGGATTTGGCCTCACCCTTGGCCTGCACAGCCGAATTGAACAGACGCGCGAATTGGTCGAAGGCCGCGCGCGTGTTGGCAATTTCTACGTCAACCGCAACCAGATCGGCGCTGTTGTCGAAAGCCAGCCCTTTGGCGGGGAAGGCTTGTCAGGCACTGGCCCCAAAGCAGGCGGACCGCATTATCTTGCGCGCTTCGCCACCGAAAGAGTGGTCTGCATCGACACGACGGCAGCGGGCGGCAATGCCAGCCTTTTGGCAGGTTGAAGAGGGGCAAGATCGGTGCTTAGAACTTCAGCGATGACCATGATGATGCGCGCTATCACTGTGCTTTTCGCTGGCATCGCGCTCAGCTGGGCTCCGGCAGCGCAGGCAGAAGTGACAGTGAGTTTTCACAGCTTCAACGGATCGCTGGTATTTGGGCGCTATCCCCATGCATTCATCGCGCTCGAAGGGACGCTCGATGCAAATGGCAAGACGATCAAAGAGAATTACGGCTTTTCTGCAAAGCGAGCCACGCCAGCCGTTTTGCGCGGGCCTGTGTACCACACGATCTTGGTCGAGAAAGAGAAATGGCTGACCAAAACCAACCGCCATTTCAGCGTAACCATTGCTGATGCGAAATATCACGAGATTAAGGCGCTGATGGTGCG
>CAZTFZ010000160.1:0-4292 GCA_964613105.1 uncultured Porphyrobacter sp.
TCCGACCGCCTCTATTTTGAGCCTTTGACCGAGGAAGACGTGCTCGAGATATTGCGTGTCGAGCAATCGCGCGGCGAGCTCGCTGGTGTGATCGTGCAATTTGGCGGTCAGACGCCGCTGAAACTGGCCGCTGCCTTGGAGCGCGAAGGCATTCCGATCCTTGGCACTTCGCCTGATGCGATTGATCTGGCTGAAGATCGCGAGCGTTTTGCGCAATTGGTCAATAAGCTTGGTTTGAAACAGCCTGACAATGGCATTGCCAAAAGCCGCGATGAAGCCGCCGCTGTGGCCCGCACCATCGGCTATCCCGTATTGCTGCGCCCGTCCTATGTGCTGGGTGGCCGCGCGATGGAGATTGTCGATAGCGAGGCTCAGCTCGACAATTACATCGCAACAGCGGTCAACGTATCAGGCGATAGCCCCGTTCTGGTCGATCAATATCTTCGCGATGCCGTCGAATGCGACGTTGACGTTATCAGCGATGGCGAAGAGGTGCGCATCGCTGGCGTGATGCAGCATATTGAAGAGGCTGGCGTGCATTCTGGCGACAGCGCCTGCACCATTCCGCCCTATTCCTTGTCCGATGAAATCGTCGCTGAGATGGAGCGGCAGGCCCGTGAACTCGCGCTCGCTCTCAAAGTGCGCGGCCTGATGAATGTGCAATTCGCTGTTAAAGATGCAAGCGGCGAGGGCGAGCCTGTCGACAAGGTCTATTTGATCGAGGTGAACCCGCGCGCGAGCCGGACTGTGCCTTTTGTCGCTAAGGCTATTGGCCGGCCCATCGCCAAGGTTGCCAGCCGCGTTATGGCGGGCGAGCCTTTAAGTTCATTTGAGCCCTTTGACACGCGCCCCAAACATATGTCTGTGAAAGAGGCTGTGTTCCCATTTGCGCGCTTCCCCGGCTCTGACCCGGTCTTAACACCTGAAATGAAGAGTACGGGCGAAGTCATGGGAATTGATGATGATTTCCCATCCGCATTTCTCAAATCGCAAATGGGTGCTGGCATGCAATTGCCGCGTTCTGGCACTGTGTTTGTATCAGTCAAAAGCAGCGATAAGCCGATCATTTTGCCGGCTGTGAAGGCATTGCTTGAGCAAGGCTTTAAAGCCATCGCAACGGGCGGCACGCAAAGCTATTTGGTGGAACAAGGCCTTGATGTTCAGCGGGTCAATAAGGTGGCTGAAGGGCGGCCTCATATCGTTGATGCGATTATCGATGGAGAGGTCGATCTGATCTTCAATTCGACCGAGGGTTGGCAGTCATTGCTCGATTCAAAATCGATCCGTGCCTCGGCCTTGGAAAAGAAGGTTCCATACTACACCACGGCCACCGCATCGGCGGCTTCCGCCATGGCAATTGCACAAGTTTCGCCCGATGATCTTGAAGTGCGGTCATTGCAAGACTATTATAGCAGTTAAGACGACAGCTTTCTTTCCGGACAAATTGTTCAAATGGCATCGCAAACTCGCGGTAGGCTACTGAATTGTCGATAGAAAAGCTTGGGACGAAAGGATAAAGGGGTCTCATGGAAAAGGTACCGATGCTGGCCGAAGGCTATGAAATGCTGACGACCGATCTAAAGGCGCTCCGCGAGGAACGGCCAAAAATCGTGGACGCCATTGAAGAGGCGCGCGCGCATGGCGATCTTTCAGAGAACGCCGAATATCACGCCGCGAAAGAGCGCCAAGGCCAAGTCGAAGCCCATATCTCTGACATTGAAGACAAGGTTAGCCGCGCGCAGATTATTGATCCGACGACGCTTTCGGGCGACCGTGTGGTGTTTGGCGCAACCGTCACTCTGCTTGATGAGGACGATAAGCCGATCACCTATCAGATTGTTGGTCAGACGGAAGCCGATGCCAATAAAGGCAAGATTTCCTACAATTCGCCAATTGGCCGCGCGCTCATTGGCAAGAGACTCGAAGACGAGATCGAAGTGACAGTGCCATCGGGTGAGCGCTTTTATCTGATCAATAAGATCGAGTTCAAATAAGCGTCTTTTCCATAGCGTAATTGTGGATCGCGACGCCTTCGATGGCGAAATCGCGGCGCGCTGTGACTGTGTAGCCAGCCTGCGTGAACGCGCTTTGGGCAAGCTCGCTCGCTTCGGTATAAAGTAGTTTGATATTTTGGCTGCGCGCATGGCCTTCTGCTATCGCAAGCAATCGGGCAGCTAAGCCTCGGCGGCTGTGCTGGGGGTGGCAATAGAGATGGTCGAGATGCCCGTCCGGCTCTAGCAGGGCGTAAGCGACGGGATGATCATTGCTGTCAGCAGCCACGAAAATTTGATGATGCTGCGCTAAGCGCTCGCTAAATTTTGCAGGGGTTGGCGCACGGGCGAGCCACGCTGCAATTTGCGCCGCGCTGTATTTGTGCGGGCCAATCTCAGCAATCGCAAGACGGCAGATTTGGCTTAGTGCCTCCGCATCCCCATCACCGGCCAGCCGAAAACTATAGGGCCCAAGTTGGTCAGGCCCAAGTTGGTCAGGCAAAAAGGTGCGCCTCCAGCTCGGGGCTTTGCTTAAAGCTCTGGGTCCAGCAGCTTGTGCAGATGCACGATAACATATTTCATCTCTGCATCGTCGACCGTGCGCTGAGCGTTGCCGCGCCAAATTTCTTCGGCGGTTTCATAATCTGAATAAACGCCCGCAACATGGATGCTTTCTGGATCGGTAAACTCGACCGAGCGGGGATCAGACACGCGCCCGCCCATAACCATGTAGAGCGTTTGTTTGGTTTCAGTTTCTGCCATCAGATGCGCCTTTTTGTGGGGAGAGCGGATTTGCACAATGCACATAGCCAAACCATGCGCGCGCACAAGTCCCCTTCAAAAAGCTGCTTAGCTTTTGAGGCGCGCTCTCACATCGCGAATGGTGCGCGTGGTCTTGCGGCTTGCCTTGCGAGAGGCGCTGCGCACCGCATCATTGGCCGCTTCCGCTTTATATGTGGTGTCGCGGCGCAGTTTGCGAGCGGTGCTGCCCACTGCATCGCCCATGTCTTCCAGCCGATCGCGGCCCGATTGTTTGGCGTTTCCAGCGGTTTCGGTGAAGCGGCTCAGCGCTTCCATTCCAAAGGCAAGGGCTGCCTCGCTTGCCAAAACCGCCATGACGCTGCTGCGTTTGGCGACTTGCTTGGTGGCTTTGCGTCCTGGCTTTGTCATCGCGCCAATCACAAGCCCGGCGCCAATCGCGCCTGCTATCACCGCAAAAGGATGCTTTTTGGTGAACTCGACCGCATCATCGGCAGCCTGCTTGGCCACCGCAGCCATGTCGCCGTCTTCCATTCTTTGCGCGAGCCTTTGCCGGCCTGCCTCAATTCTCTCAGCCAATGCATCGCGAGCATTTTCCGCCGCGCTAGCCGGTGCCGGTCCGCCAAGCTCTGTATCGGCAAATTCAGGATCTGAATAATCGGGATCTGGAAAGGTCACTGCTTTTCGCCTTTTCGTTTAGTTTTCGAGCTCAATTTGGGCCTTCAAGCTCGATATGGGCTAATCATCTGCTTTTGGAGCCTGACGCGAAGAATATTGCTCGCGTGCCACAATGGCTTGGAATAAATCGCCATAGTTCAGCCTAACTGAAAGTTTGCTTAAGAAGCGCCCTCGGGTCCGCGATTTCGTCAAACCTATTCTTGGCTCGAATCGCTTGTGTCTGTCGTGGTGTGATCAGGAACTGACCCCGCCTCATCGCCCTCTCGCCCGGTGTCATCTGACGCGCTGTCCTCGCCGAACAGAAGCTCTCCCAAGGGCGCTCTTGCAAACCAAAGCACCGCGCCGCCGATAATCGCTGCCAAAACGCCAGACAATGCGCCCTTATTGTCAGCTGCTGCCTCTGTGGCATCGTCATAGACGCCGCTAGCGCCCTCGGTCAGGCGGTCCAATGCTCGGTTTGCGAGGCTTTTGACGGACACATCATCGCGCACATTTTCTACGTCTTGATCGACCAATGCGCGGGCGTAATCGCGCAATTGCTTGTCCTCGCGCATTTGCTCAAGCAGCCTATGCATGGCTGTCGTCTTCTTGGGCTTGCTTGTCGCTGGCAAATGCATCGCCAATATCGCCAATCTTGGACTTTATCATCAGGCCCAGAATGGCTGCCCCCAGCAGCAATGCCAGGGTTACAACGCCAGTCGCCGCCCATGGGTTCATCATTTGGGCCAGAGCAAAGACGGCGCCGACAACCAAGGCGACCAGTGACAAATGCACAAAGCCGAGCGCCAGAACCGCAAAAATGGCAATGAATTTGACCCGATTGCCAGCCCAAGCAGCGCGGCTTTTTTGAAAAGCCAACTCGGC
>CAZTFZ010000161.1:0-4275 GCA_964613105.1 uncultured Porphyrobacter sp.
ATCGGCATTGGACAGGCTGCATGTCACGAGCGAGCCGCCATTTTCGTTCTGAATGGCGTCAAGCAAGCGCACATCGGCGTGATCCTTGCGACCGAAAGAGACGACTTTCGCGCCTGCTTTGCGCGCCGCATTGGCAATCCGCTCAAAATGCGGAGTATCAGCAGGGATAATGGCCGTGCCGCCCTCTTCGAGTCCTTCGAAAATTTCAGACTTTGCGTCCGCAATCGCTTCTTCAGAGCCAAGGTTTTCAATATGCGCTGGCGCAATGGTTGTGATTACCGCCACATGCGGCCTCACTTGATCGGTCAGCCCAGCGATTTCGCCAGCGTGGTTCATACCCATTTCAAACACGCCAAACCGGCTACGGGCAGGCATTCGCGCAAGGCTCAAAGGCACGCCAACGTGATTGTTATAGCTGCGGATAGACCGGTGAGCCGCGCCCTTGCTGGCGCGCTCTAGGCTGGCAAAGATCGCTTCTTTCACACCGGTTTTACCAACCGAGCCTGTGACGCCAATGATTTTCGCATTACCGCGCCCTCGCGCTGCTTTGGCCAAGGCCTCCAATGCTGCCCGAGTATCTTTAACAAGGACGTGAGGGAAGGGCACTGCGCGATCAACAAGGGCTGCGCTTGCACCCTTGCGCATCGCTGCCTCAACAAAGCGGTGGCCGTCCATTTCCTCGCCCACAAGAGCGACGAACAAATCGCCATGGCGCACATCGCGCGAATCCATTTCGACGCCTGACACTTGAAAATCGCCGCTTGCATCGCCGCTTGTTACTGCTGCGATTTCCGCCGCGCTCCACAAAGCCAGCGGCAAGGCATCAACCGGCGTTACCGGCCATGGTTTCAGCGCACTTTGCAAAATGCGTGCATCGCGAAGTTTACGCGTCTTCATGCCGCGACGCTTTCCGCAGCGCATTCGCGCGCCACTTCAACATCATCAAACGGTAAAATCCGCATGTCTTCTCCTGCGCCGATGATTTGGCCTTGCTCGTGGCCTTTGCCTGCAATCAACACGATATCGCCTCGTTTCGCTATCCGAACGGCCTCGGCTATGGCGCTGCGCCTATCGCCAATATCGCGCGCTCGATTATCGCGAGCGTTGGCCCCTGCAAGGATATGTCTGCGAATGGCGTCTGGGTCTTCGCTGCGAGGGTTATCATCGGTGACGATCACTACATCAGACCCTTGCGCCGCCGCATCGCCCATTTCTGCGCGCTTGCCATGATCGCGGTCACCGCCTGCGCCAAAAATAGTGATAAGCTGTCCGCCATCCTGGGGTACATGCGGCCTTAGGGCCGCAATTGCAGCAGCCAGAGCATCAGGGGTATGCGCGTAATCGACATAGACCGGAGCGCCTCGCGGTGTGATCACAGCTCGTTCCAAACGGCCGCGCACTGGCTGCAAACGGCCCAGCGCGTCCCATACTGCATCGGGCTTTGTTCCGGTTACCAGCGCGAGGCCCGCAGCGGTCAAAGCATTGGCGACTTGGTAAGCCCCAATAAGCGGCAATTCGATATCATGCTGAGTGCCGTCATATTCCAAGGTCAGCATCTGCCCAAGTTCAGTGACCTTGTGAGCGGCAAGACGAATTCCTTCGCCCTGCTCGCCCACGGTGAACACGCGTAATGGTCTAAGGGACGCGTGTTCAATGGCTCGGCGTGACCACTCGCTAAGGCTCGCGCCGGTCCATATGACTGCATGTGCATTCTCGCCCGCCACTTCATCGAAAAGCCGCATTTTGGCGAGGAAATATTCCTCCATATCGGCGTGGTAGTCGAGGTGGTCGCGGCTGAAATTGGTGAAGCCCACTGCTTTTACCGGAACGCCCTCATTACGATATTGGGAGAGCCCGTGGCTGGAGGCTTCATAGGCGACATGGGTCACACCCTCGCGCGAAAGCCCGCTCATATTGGCAAGGAAGGTCGCAATATCGGGCGTTGTCAGCCCTGTTGAAACGCTCTCATCAGGGGTCGTCACCCCCAAAGTGCCGATGCTGGCAGCGCGCGAACCGGCCATGCGCCAGATTTGCCGCGTCATCTCTACCGTAGAGGTTTTGCCATTGGTGCCAGTGACCGCAACAATGGTGTCAGGAACAGGCGTAAAGAATTGGCTTGCGAGCGTAGCAAAGGCTTTGCGCGGAACATCGCTCTCAATATGCAAAGCGCCGTCCACTTTCGCCTCGGGCCGAGCAATCACCGCAATCGCGCCCGCTTCAATTGCAGCAGGGATAAAGTCCTCGCCATTGACTTGTGCGCCTTGGAACGCGCCGAACACAGTGCCGGGCGCAACCTTGCGGTTATCAATCGCAAAGCCAGTAACATTTTGCGCAAGGGCAGCGTTGCTTTGGCCGCTAACTTCAGCGCCGCTCTCGCCGTCGCTCTCACTGGGAGGCAGCGGCATGTGTGCCGCCTCAAGAAGCTTGGAAAGGATCACCGATTGGCCTCAGGAATAAGCGGCTTAATGTCCGAAATATCAACATCGCGGCTGACATCAGGGCGCACACCAAGCATTGGCCCAATTCTGGGAACCAACCGGCCTACAATTGGCGCAGCATTCCAAGCCGCTGTGCGCTGAAAGCTGCTGGCTCTGGTGCCGCGCGGTTCATCAAGCATGGTCACAACGACATAGCGCGGGCTGTCCATCGGAAATGCCGCAGCAAAAGTCGAAACCAAAGTGGTCCTGCGATAGCCGCCTTTGCCCGGTTTCTCAGCAGAACCAGTTTTTCCGCCAACGCGAAAGCCGGCTGCATCGGCGTTTTTGCCCGTTCCATAAATGGCGATAGCGCGCAGCAATTGGCGCATGATGCTTGAGGTTGATTCCTTAAACACACGGCGTCCCTTGGGCGCTGCACCCGGCTCTAACTTGTGCAAAGTCGCAGGCCGCCAAATGCCGCCATTCACCATCGCTGCATAGGCGCTCGCAAGGTGAAGCGGGGTCACAGCAATTCCGTGCCCATAGCTGACAGTCATATTGCGCAGCCGCGGCCATTTGCCACTTGGCCAGATCGGATGGCCCTTGGCAGGAAGTTCAATATGGGGCCGCTCGCTCATGCCAAGATCGATCATGGTCTGGCGCAACCGAACCGGACCCAATTCATCGGCAATCCGCGCCGTTACCGTGTTGGACGAATGGATCAAGCTGCTGGGCACATTCAGCGTATTGCCAAGAAAATGGCTGTCTTTCAGCGTGGCCTTGCCGATGGTCACAGGCTTCGCATTGTAATGCTTGCCCAAATTGCGCACGACCCCTGCATCAATAGCGGCAGCGACCGACAGCGGCTTAAAGGTAGAGCCAAGTTCGTAAACCTGATTGGTAACGCGGTTGAACATATATTGTTGGCCGCTCTCATCGATCTTGTTGGGATCAAATTCTGGCAAGGAAGCCAGCGCCATCACCTCGCCGCTATCGACATCAAGCACGAGGCCAGCTGCACCCTTAGCATCGACCAATTTCATGCCGCGCCGCAGCTCGTCCTCAAGCGCGCCTTGGACCCGCATATCAATGCTGAGCGCCGCCGGTGTTCCGCGCAATTCAGGGTCACGCAGCTGATCGTTCAGCACCGCTTCCATGCCCACCTTGCCATTGCCATCGGCGGCAACATAGCCAAGCACATGGGCGGCCATTGAACCTTGCGGATAATGCCGGTCAGCCTCCATCGGCATTTGCAGAGCGATCTCGCCAATCGATTGCACGGCATTGGCCTCTTCAGGCAAAACCCTGCGGCGCAGATAACCGCGCTTGCCGCTCGCCAATTTCTCTTGCGTGCTCGCTAAATCAAGATCAGGGAAAATCGAGTGCAATTCGCGGGCAACCTCGGAAGGGTCTTTGATCAGCGGAGCGCCGCCATCGTCCATCGCCTCTGGGCTGTACCAAAGAGCATAAGCGGGAAAAGCGCGCGCCAAGGGAACGCCATTGCGATCGGTGATAGAGCCGCGATCAGGCAGCAAAGCGTCCTCTAGCGAGGTCGCGGCCCTTGCCGTATCGGACAGCCCTAGAAAACCAATCCGAGTGATCGCCATAATGGTAAGAAAAGCAAAGCCCAGCGCGATCCACAGCACACGCATTTTTGCTTGCAACAGGCTGCGTTGACGCATTGTAATCAGCCCCGCAGCAGACGCAGGCGCAGAGCCAGCCGAACCCATGCCGCCAAAAGTGATCCGGCGGCGACGCTCTGCAAACCCGCTACCTGACACTTGGCCCGAGATTTGGCCAGAGAATTGGCCAGAAGCGCTCACGGCTGCGCCTCATTGGAAAGAGCAGAAGCGGCTGC
>CAZTFZ010000162.1:0-4274 GCA_964613105.1 uncultured Porphyrobacter sp.
GCTTCTTCAGCCGGAGCTTCCTCAGCCTTGGCCTCTTCGGCTGGAGCTGCCTCTTCTGCTGGAGCTGCTTCTTCTGCTGGAGCTGCTTCTTCTGCTGGAGCTGCTTCTTCTGCTGGAGCTTCTTCTGCTGCTTTGGCTTCTTCAGCCGCTGCGTTCTTCGCTTCTTCTTCAGCTTCCTTAGCCGCTACAGCTTTTTCAGCCTTCTCTTCAGCGCGCTCGGTCGCTTTCTCGCCCGGCTTTGCTTTGTTCGGGTTGTTGCGCGCCTTACGCTCCATAATGCCCGCAGCATCTAGGAAACGCAGCACACGGTCTGACGGCTGAGCGCCAACGCCCAACCAATAGCGAACGCGGTCTTCGTTCAGTTGAACGCGCTTTTCATCATCCTTGGCGAGCAATGGGTTATAGAGCCCGATCTGCTCAAGATAGCGGCCATCGCGCGGCTTGCGGCTGTCAGCTGCCACAATGCGATAGTAAGGACGCTTTTTCGCGCCGCCTCGGGAAAGCCTTAGTGCAATTGCCATTGTATATTACCTTTCAAATTCAAATAACTGTAAAATATATGTTTTCTTAAAATTTATTGCTTTTTTAGAAGCTCTTGTAAGTCCGGTGGAAGCGTGTCGGGATCAACGCTTGGCCCCTTAGAACCGCCGCCCATTCCTGGAAGGCCCGGCATTCCGCTACCTCCGCCCATTCCGCCACCCATTCCGGGCAAACCGCCGCCGCCGCCAAACATGGATGCAAGACCTTTAAGGCCGCCCATCTTCTTGATTTGCTTCATCGCGCGGCTCATTTCCTTATGCATTTTGAGGACTTTATTGACCTCTTGCACCAAGGTGCCGCTGCCGGCTGCAACGCGTTTCTTGCGCTTGGCGTTGAGCAAAGCGGGGTTCTTGCGCTCTTTTGGCGTCATGGAGCCGATAATCGCCTCCATATGCACCAGCACTTTGTCATCCATGTCCGAGGCCGCCATCGCCGCCTTGGCCTTCTTCATGCCCGGCATCATATTGGCGAGCATACCCAGCCCGCCCATATTGCGCATCTGGCCAAGCTGCATCGCGAGATCATCAAGGTCGAACTGACCCTTTGCCATCTTCTTGGCGAGCGCCTCTGCATCCTCTTCCTTGATCGAGGTCGCAGCCTTTTCGACAAGGCTGACAATATCGCCCATGCCAAGGATGCGGCCTGCAACGCGTTTGGGATCAAAGGCCTCGATTGCGTCGAGCTTTTCGCCCGTGCCTGCAAATTTGATCGGCTTGCCAGTTACATGCCGCATGGAAAGCGCCGCACCGCCGCGCGCATCGCCATCCATCCGCGTGAGTACCACGCCGGTTAGCGGCACTTCGTCGGTGAAACTTTTCGCAACATTAACAGCATCTTGGCCGGTCAAACTGTCAACAACTAGAAGCACTTCTGTAGGAGCAGAGACGCCTGCAACGGCCTTCATCTCGGCCATCAAGGCTTCGTCGACATGCAGACGGCCCGCCGTATCAAGCAACAGCACATCGGCGACTTGAAGCTTAGCGGCTTCCATCGCGCGGCGCGCAATATCGACAGGTTGCTGCCCGTCGATGATCGGCAGAGTTGCCACATCCACTTGCTCGCCCAAAACCGCCAATTGCTCTTGCGCGGCAGGCCGATTGACATCGAGCGAGGCCATCATTGCCTTTTTGCCGTGCTTTTCGCGCAGCAATTTGCCCAATTTGGCCGTTGTGGTGGTTTTACCAGAGCCTTGGAGGCCCACCATCATGATAACGACTGGCGGCTTAGCCTCGAGGATCAGGCCCTCAGTGGCCTCGCCCCCGAGCATTTCGACAAGCTCGTCATTGACGATTTTGACGACTTGCTGGCCCGGAGTAACCGACTTTAAGACCGAGGAACCGATCGCCTTGTCAGTCACCGCATCGATAAAGCGGCGCACCACTGGCAAAGCGACATCAGCCTCAAGCAAAGCAATGCGCACTTCGCGCATGGCATCGCGCACGTCTTGTTCGGACAGAGCGCCGCGCCCTTTGAGCTTGTCAAAGACACCGCCTAAACGGTCGGACAAAGTGTCAAACATCGTCTTTGTACTCCTCAAAGTCCCAGCGAAACGCCCACGACCAAAAGAGGCCTTGAACGAAGATACGAAAAAAACGCCGGCGGACGAAACCTCGTCAGCCAGCGTGCGGAATTCTTGCGAATAGAAAACCGACTTTAAATCAATTTGACTGGTGGAGCCTAGCGGGATCGAACCGCTGACCTCAACACTGCCAGTGTTGCGCTCTCCCAGCTGAGCTAAGGCCCCAATCAGTCATGGCGCAAGGGCAACAAAACCCCTGCGGTTGGCGAGCACATATGAGCGCGCCGGATACAAATCAACCCACTTCGTGCGGGCCTATGAAATCGCGCTTAGATTTCGGCCTCGTCATCGTCGCCTTTGCCCTTAGAAACGCCCAAGTCATCATCGCCGCCAAGATCAACCTCATTATCGGGGGAATCTTCTTCCTCGTCGATGTTCTCAAGCTCGTCAGCAGCCAAATCGCTATCCGCCTCGCCCTTCTTATCCTTGCCATCCGCTTCTTCAAACGGAATGGGCTGCTTTGATTTCAGCACAGGCTCAGGGAACCATTCTTCGCCGCATTCAATGCAGGTTGCAGGCTCTTCCTTGTTGAGATCGTAAAAGCGTGTTCCGCATTTCGGGCAGCTACGCTTTGTGCCCCATTCAGGTTTAACCATCATTGTGTCCTTGACTGATGAGCGCCCTCACAAAAAGGCGCAAAAATTTGGTATTGTTGAGGTGAGCGCCGTCCCGCTTGCTACAAACGAGTAACCGCCGCGCACAGTGCAATCGCGGCGCGCCTTGCCAGAACGCAGGGGCACTGTCAAAGACGCGCGATAATTAAACTTACTTAAACCGAACAATCAAAGACGCGCAGCCCTGCTGCCAAGCCGGTTTAAACCCAAAGGATCAAGACGCTTGCCCTCTCATCGTTTCATGCCGCAAGGCCCGCTTAAAGGGCGCATTAGAGTGCCAGGTGACAAATCCATTAGTCACCGCGCCGTTATGCTGGGCGCTTTGGCAGTCGGGGAAACGCGTGTTACCGGCCTGCTCGAAGGCGAAGACGTGCTCGCAACAGCGCAAGCCATGCGGAAGATGGGCGCAAGCGTAGAGCGCACAGGCGATGGTGCGTATACGGTCAGCGGGGTCGGCGTTGGCGGTTTGTTGCAACCCGCTACAGCGCTCGACATGGGCAATTCTGGAACCAGCACACGGCTGCTCATGGGGCTTGTCGCAAGCCATGGCATAGCCGCGACATTCACAGGCGATGCAAGCCTTTCTGGCCGGCCGATGAAGCGCGTCATTGATCCGCTGGAGCAAATGGGCGCTGGGATCGAGGCATCGCCAGAAGGCACCCTGCCCTTGATGCTGAGAGGAAGCCTGCCTGCCGTGCCGATTACCTATCGCTTGCCCGTCGCTAGCGCTCAGGTAAAAAGTGCAGTGATGCTGGCCGCGCTCAACACACCCGGCACAACCACCGTCATAGAGCCTGTGCCAACCCGCGATCACTCCGAACGGATGCTCAAGGGGTTTGGCGCAAAGCTTGAGGTGAGCGAAGTTGATGGCGAGCGGCACATCACCATCCACGGCCCATGCGACCTCACCCCTTGCGATATCGAAGTACCCGGCGACCCGTCGTCTGCGGCCTTTTTCATCGTTGCGGCTCTGATTGTTCCGAACAGCGATCTTATAATCGAAAACGTTGGCTTAAACTCAACCCGCGCAGGCCTAATCACGGTTTTGCGTGCAATGGGCGGCCAGATCGAGGAGCTCGACGCTCGGGAAATTGGCGGAGAGCCGGTTGCTGACCTGCGCGTCCGCTATTCAAAGCTGAAGGGCATTGAGGTCGATCCAGCGATTGCGCCTTCGATGATTGACGAATTTCCGGTGCTGTTCGTCGCGGCAAGCTTGGCCGAGGGAACAACGGTGACAAGCGGGCTTGACGAACTGCGCGTCAAGGAAAGCGACCGCCTTGCCGCTATGGCGTCTGCCCTCACCAGCATCGGGGCCAATGTGGCAGAGCATGAGGACGGTTTGACAATTGTTGGCACTGGCGGGGAGGCTTTGCGCGGCAGCGATGCGGAGCCGGTCAAAACCCATCTCGACCATAGGATTGCTATGAGCATGGCTGTTGCAGGGCTTGCCAGCAAGACAGGCGTTGAGGTGGATGATAGCGCGCCAATCCAAACCAGCTTTCCAAACTTTATGGACCTGCTTGCAGGAGCCAGTGCGTCAT
>CAZTFZ010000163.1:0-4272 GCA_964613105.1 uncultured Porphyrobacter sp.
GAAAAACGCGGCGGGCATTCGAGGCAATAGGCCTGCATCCCCTTAACGCTCATCAACCGGTTCAGATCTTGGTTCACTTGCGCCAAATAGCGTTGCTGCCCTGCTGCGACCATTGCCGTCACATCGCCGCGGACCTGCAATTGGGCAGTGCCAGCTGAGCCATAGAGCAATTCCCGCAGCACAGTGTTATAGCCTGTACCATCATCACCCAAATAGCGCGCATGCCAGCCATCCTCGCCAAGCTCCGCTTGCTCTGCGACCCAAGCGAGCGCTGTATCAATGCCGCCATATTGATCGACTAGGCCGATTTGGCGCGCAGTGCCGCCATCCCAAACGCGGCCTTGGCCGACGCGGTCGACAGCGGCGCGGTCCATCTTGCGCGCTTCGCCCACGCGGGTGAGGAAGTCTTCATAGCCATTTTCGATCGAGGCTTGCAGGATTGCATCCACTTCGGGCGCAAAGCCGCCGACCAAATCGGGCTGGCCAGCAAGCACAGTTGCGCCTGCACCATCGGTGCTGACGCCCCATTCTGCGCCAAGCTTTTCAAAGCTTGGAAGGACTGCGAAAATACCGATTGAGCCAGTGATTGTTTCAGGCTCTGCAAAGATCCTGTCGGCTGGCGTTGAAATCCAATAGCCGCCGCTAGCTGCGACATTGGCCATGGAGACTGCGATGGGAATGCCTGCATCTTTGTGACGCAGAACCGCGCGGCGAATTTGCTCGCTTGCCAAGACTGAACCACCGGGGGAATCGACCCTTATGACCAGCCCTGCAAGATCATCTTCCAGCGCTTTGTCCAAAATGTCAGAAATACGCGGTCCGCTGGCAGAACCCGGTCCCGTTACGGCATCGACAATCTCGCCAGACACAGTGATAACACCGATGGCCTCGCCCGATGTATCCTCGCCAATATCCTGCAAATAAGCGCCAAAATTGGTTGCGGCAAAAGCCTCGTCACCCTGTCCGCCATTGCCTTCGCCCACCAATTCGGTGACGCGAGCATCAAAATCGTGTTTGCTGCCAAGCGTATCAACCAGCCCTGCCTCTAGCGCAGCGGTGGCAAAATCACCCTCTGCATCGTTGATCCAGCCCACCGGATCCTTGGTCGCACGGTCGATCTTGATCTCGGGGCGCGCTTTGCTGACATGGGCCTGCCACTCTTCCCACAATGCCCCGTAAAGCGCATTGGCGTTTTCGCGCGCTTCATCGGACATAGAATTGCGCGTATAAGGCTCTACCGCAGATTTATATGTGCCGACCTTGTAAACCCTCGCATTGACATTGAGCTTGTCCAAAAGCTCTCCGTAATAAAGGCGCGGGCCGCCTGGGCCAGTTAGAAAAGCGCCGCCCATCGGCTCCAACCATACCTCATTGGCATGGGCTGCAAGCAGTAGAGCATCGTCGGAATAGACGGTGGCAAAGGCCATGACCGGTTTTTCCGCAGCGCGAACGCGGCTCAACGCATCGCCAATGGCCTGCAAATGCACCTGCCCACCGCCGATAAAGCCATCGAGATCGAGCACAACGCCTTTGATGCGGTCGTCGGTTGCTGCTGCATTGAGCGCGCGGATGAGATCGCGGGCCTGAAATTCTGGCAGAGGCGGCTGGCCGCTGAGAAGAGCATTTACTGCGTCAATCTCGGTGCGTTCTTCGACCACAAGGCCCGACATTTCGAGCAAAAGCGCTCCGTCAGAAACTTGCGCTGGGTTGGGCCGCGCCGTCAGCACCCCAAACAGCGCCAAAAAGAACAACAGCATGAACAAGAGCACAAGGGCATCTTTAATGCCCACCAGCAAGCGCCAAACCCGGCCTGCAAAACTCATAATCTACCTCGTTCAAAAATATGGTCTATCTGCCCTAACTAGGGACTGGTTACGAAAACGCTATGCAAAATTGCTTGAGCGGCTGATGCGGCTCGACTAAGGGACCACCTTTAATGACATCGCAGAACAACACATCGGGCCAGTCTGGCTCAAGCTCTGGCCCCAGCTCCGGTAAATATCCGGCGGGCAGGCTGGCTTTTCCGCATCGTGATCTGACAGGCATCGGCCAGCTTGAACGGCATGAAATTTTGTTCCTGCTGGATGAGGCAGAGCAATGGGTGGAGCACAATCGCGGCTCCAAAGCGCAAGATCAGTCGCTGGCTGGCCTTACCATTATCAATGCCTTCTTTGAGAATTCGACCCGCACTCTGTTGAGCTTTGAAATTGCGGGCAAAAGGCTCGGCGCTGACGTGGTCAATATGCATGCCGCGCAATCGAGCACCAAAAAGGGCGAGACGCTGATCGATACAGCGATTACGCTCAACGCTATGCGGGCTGACGGCATTGTGATCCGCCATGGTTCAAGCGGCGCGACGCAATTGATCGCAAGCAAAGTGGATTGCCCTGTTTTGAATGCGGGCGATGGCAGCCATGAGCACCCCACACAGGCTTTGCTCGACGCTTTGGCTTTGCGCAGAGCGTTGGATGAGCGGGGCGAGCCGTGCGAGGATTTCACTGGCCTTAAGATCGTGATTTGCGGCGATATTCTGCACAGCCGTGTCGCGCGCTCTAATTTGCTGTGTTTGCAAGCTTTGGGCGCGAGCGTGCGTCTGTGCGCGCCGCCCGCCCTCATGCCTCAGGGGATTGAGGCGATGGGCGCAGAGGTTTTCCATGATTTTGACGCTGCGTTGAAAGGCGCAGATGTGGTCATGATGCTGCGGCTTCAATCAGAGCGGATGAGCGGGCAATTTATCGCCTCTGAGCGAGAGTATCATCACCTCTACGGCCTTACGCAAAGCCGCTTGCAATTGGCTGCAGGCGACGCGCTTGTCATGCATCCGGGGCCGATGAACCGCGGGGTAGAGATTGACAGCGAGGTCGCCGATTTGATCGACCGCTCGATCATCACGCGGCAAGTTGAGATGGGTGTTGCGATCCGCATGGCTTGCCTCGATGTTCTGACGCGGCGCGCGCGCGGGGTCGAAGGCTGGGGCGGTGAAGGGCCAGCAAGTGATAGGACTGGGTCATGAGCGCCAATCAACAAGCCTTGACGATCACAGACGGGCTTTTGGCTCTGCCTGATGGCCTGCGAGAGGGCGGTGTCCGCTGTGTGAACGGCCAGATTACCGCTTTGGGCGATGTGGAGCCGCAAGCAGGCGATACTGCGATCAACGCCAAGGGCAAGATCATCGCGCCCGGCCTTGTCGATTGCGGCGTTTTTGCGGTCGATAAGCCAGCCTTTCATTTTGGCGGGATCACCCGCGCGGCGTTGATGCCCGATCAAGCCCCAGCGCTCGATTTGCCGAGCCGAGTGTCCTACATCGCCAAAAGCGGCAAGCCCGATTTGTGGGTTCACCCCTTGGCCGCTGCGACGCGCGATTTGGCGGGTGAGGAATTGTCCGAGATCGCTTTGATGAAGCAAGCAGGCGCTCGCGGCATTGCCACAGGCCGCCGCTGGATTGGCGATAGCGGCCTGAGCTTGCGTTTGATGCATTATGCCGCAATGCTCGACCTGCCAGTGATTGTGCATTCAGAAGACGCTGATCTGGTTGGCGATGCGGTTGCAACGGCTGGCGAGATGGCGACACGGCTGGGCTTGCCCAGCGCGCCTGCTGAGGCTGAAGCCCTAGCGATTGCCCGCGATATTGCTTTGGCTGAGATGGCTGGGTGCAAGCTTCATTTGCGTCAAGTCACCACAAAGGCCGGGCTCGATCTGGTGCGTTTGGCGAAAAAGCGCGGTGTTGCTGTCACGGCAGGGGTTACGCCTGCTCATTTCATGCTGTCCGATCTGGCGATTGCCGATTTCCGCAGCTTTGCGCTCATTTCCCCGCCATTGCGCAGCGAGGCTGACAGGCAAGCGGTGCTAGAGGCGATTGGCGATGGCACGATTGATATGATCGCCTCAGGCCATGATCCGCGCGGGCCAGAGGACAAAAGATTGCCCTTTGCCGATGCAAAGCCGGGTATGGCGGGCGCTGAGACTTTGCTGGCAGCGGTCTTGGGATTGGTTCGAGACGGCGTGATAGATATGGCGCGCGCTTTTGATTGTGTCGCAGGCGCACCAGCGCGATTGATCGGGGTTCAAGCAGGCGTTTTGAAACAGGGTTATGAGGCCGATATTGCGCTGATTGATCCTGAAAAACCATGGATCGTGAAAGGCAGCAAAATGGCAGCGACAGCGGGGAATACGCCGCTCGATGGTCATCCAACGCAAGGGCGCGTTTTGGCGCTGTTTAAGGGCGGGGCGCTGCTGAGCTGAGCGGCAAAAAAAGACCCCTCCTGAACTTGA
>CAZTFZ010000164.1:0-4240 GCA_964613105.1 uncultured Porphyrobacter sp.
GGCACTTCGACCACTTCCAAGGCGGGGAAAGCGGCGCGCATGGCAGCATAAGCGCCCTGCTGGTCGGCAAAGGCCTCTGCATGGGTGAAAAGCACGCGTTCATTGGCGACAGCGACGACATCATTGTGGAACGCTCCTGCGGCGATGGCGGCAGGGTTCTGCTCGACAAAGACGCAATGCTGGGGGTCGAGCCGATGAAGGCGAGCGACAGCGCGGCTGGCCTCGACATGCTGGCGAGCGGGATATGCGCCGCCCGTCTGGCCATAGACAAAGACTTCGACGCCCTTTGCTCCATGCCCTTCGCACAGGCGCATGTGATTGGCTGCCCCCTCATCGCCGAAAGTGGGCGGGACCGCGCTGTGCAAGGCGAAGTGATTGGGGTCGGCAAAGGCAAGCGCGAGCTGGGCCAAAGTGTCCGGCCATTCCTGCGCACGGTGCAACATGGTGACAAGATTGGCAGGGGTGATGTGGCAACGCCCATCGGCGGTGTCGGGCGCTGGGCTGACTGTGGCGGCATTGGCAGCCCACATGGACGATGCAGACCACGCTGCGGCGCGAATTGGCGGTGCTTCTGTGCCATCGAGCGCGAGCATCTCACCAAGCGCGAAATTGGGGCGGGGCAGGGGCACGAAAAAGCCCTGAACGCCAAGCCTCTCTAGATTGCCGCGCATTTTGGCAAGGCCCTGCAAAGCGGCAGCGCGAGGGAAAGAGGCATCGCCCTTGTGCGTGGCGCTGGCGATATTGCCGAGGCTCAGGCCAGCATAATTGTGGCTGGGGCCGATTATGCCGTCAAAATTGATCTCTTGCAGGGGGGATGTGCGATTGCTCATTTGGACACTATCATTTGGCAACTGTGGCGACGCTATCGCCCGCTTTGAGTTCGAGCGTTCTTAGCGCGTCCTCGTTCAATGCCACGCTGTCGCCATCATGCTCCGCTCGGCCATAGCAGCAGCGAAAATCGCCCAAGCGGCCTGCGGCGATCAGCGATGGGGTTCCGCCTTCTTTGGTCGCCACGCCACTAACCGTTCCTGCCCGCATCCCTGCAACGCTTTTCACCATATCGGTTCGCGCAATCATGCTCGGCCCGCCATCGAAAATATCGACATAGCCTTCATAGGCAAACCCCTCTTTCTCCAGCATCCGCATTGCGGCTCTGCCGGTTGGGTGGGGCAGGCCAATGACCTTTTTAGCCTCGGCATCGAGCATGGAGACATAGACCGGATATTTGGGCATCAGATCGGCGATGAACTGATTGCCATTGATCGCGTTAAAATAGTCCGCCTCTTGGTAGCCCATCCCGAAAAAGCGGCCCGCAACCCCGTCCCAAAAGGGTGAACCGCCGCGTTCGTCAATGATGCCGCGCAATTCCGCCAGCACTCTATCGGCAAAGCGGGCGCGGTGCATGCCAATGAACAGATAGCGGCTGCGAGCAAGCAATAGGCCGAGCCCGCCAGCGCGTTCATTGGGGTGGAGGAACAATCCGCCAACCTCGCTGAGGCCGCCCAAATCTGTGACTAGGCTGAGCATTTCAGCCTCAACCGTGCGGTCCAGCTCTTTGGAATATTGGGTCAGCGTGTTGAGCTTATAGGAATAAAACGGCCATTGCTGGCCCACTTTCGTCATCAGCTGGGATGTGCCGCGCACTGCGCCTGTCTCGGTGTTTTCGAGCACCAGCACGAAGGTGTCTTCGGTCTGCTCG
Source organism: uncultured Porphyrobacter sp. (assembly GCA_964613105.1). GTDB lineage: Bacteria > Pseudomonadota > Alphaproteobacteria > Sphingomonadales > Sphingomonadaceae > Erythrobacter. The sequence goes on from CAZTFZ010000164.1 coordinate 1,700, forward strand.
TTTACGTCTTGCGCAAAACCTTTGGCAGAGGTTTCCAGCTTCTCGGCCAAGGCCTCTCTATCGGCAGGCAGATTGGTGAAACCGCCTCCTGTCAGCTTTGCCATCTCATACAAGGCCTCAAGATCAGAGGGGCGAGAGGCGCGGATGCGAAAGCTCACAAATGGTCTCCTGACGCAAGGCGGCTTAGGACGAGTGCAGACAGGCTCGCTCGTTCGGCCAGCGATGGCACGATCATAAATTCTGCATCGCTGTGAATGGCCCCGCCGCGCACACCCATTGTATCGACGACGGGTACGCCGCATGCCGCGATATTATTGCCATCACACACGCCGCCGGTTGCTTGCCAGCCGATTGTCTGGCCCAGGTCAGCGCCGCATGATTTCACCAGATCGAACAATTTTTGTGCTCTTTCGTCCACTGGCTTTGGCGGACGGGTGACCCCGCCATGGCTATGGGCGGTGAGGTCATGTGTCTCCTCGATAGAGCGCAGGATTGCGGCCAGCTCTTGGTCAAACCTCTCCATCGCAGCGGTTGATTTGGGGCGAATATTAAAGCGCAATATGGCCAAATCAGGCACGACATTGTTCGCGCCGCCGCCTTCGATTTTGGCGGGGTTTATGGTGATGTCATCGGCCTCCAGCGCCTTAATCCGCAGCACCAGATCGCTGGCAGCGACAATCGCATTGCGGCCATCGGCCGGGTTGCGCCCCGCATGGGCAGAGCGGCCCCGTAAAGTGATCGCATAATTGCCAGTGCCGCCGCGCGCATGGGCAAGCGTGCCATCGGGCAAAGCAGACGGCTCATAGGTGAAGGCTGCGTATTTGCCGCGCGCCAATTCCTCGATCAAAGCGCGCGAGGCTAGGCTGCCCGTTTCCTCGTCCGAATTGATCATCACATCATAACCAAGTCTTTCGGCATGTTCGCTGCGTTCAAACGCAGTGAGCGCATGCAGGATAACGCACAGCCCGCCCTTCATATCAGCCGTGCCGGGGCCATTGACCGTGCTATCATCGAGCCATTGGCAGTTTTGAAAGCCGTGATCTTTCGGAAAAACCGTATCCATATGGCCGGTGAGAACCAGCCGCCGCTCTGCCTTGGGCCGAACGCTTAGGACCATGTGCTGGCCATGCGGCTTGTCATATTCTGCGCCATCATTGCCAATCGCGGTCACAGGTGCTGCGTCGCGCAGTTCAATATCGCCGGGAAGCGCGCTAAAAGCATCGGCGAGCCGCGTGGCCATATCCGACAGCCCCGCAAGATTGGCAGTGCCAGTGTTGATCGCCGCCCAATCGAGCACGGATGCGAGCATGGCTTTGCTATCTACTTGTCCCAATAGATGCTCGGCAGTGGAGGTTTGCGATGTCATACTCGACAAACCCTAGCTGCGTGCGGGCACAAGTCCAGCCCTGTTCCGCGCTAGACCCGCGCGCCTCTTCGCGGTTGCAATATGCGCCTCTTGCGGTCATAGCCTGCCGCAATTCCTCCCCGGATTCGTTCCAACGGCGCATGATGCCCCCCGTCTGCGCCACATTCCATGAGGATTTTCATGACCGATTTTGTGACCCGCGGTGAGGCCGCTTCCGCCATTCAGATCGACCCCGCTTTGGCCGAATTTGTCGAGACGCAAGTGCTTGCCCCGCTGGGCCGCGACAAGGCCGAGTTCTGGGCAGGCTTTGCGGCACTTTTGGCCAAGTTTGCGCCGCGCAATGCAGAGCTTTTGGCAAAGCGCGAGAGCCTGCAAGCCGATATTGACGCTTGGCACAAGGCGCGCCTTGGGCAGCCACATGATGCGCGCGCCTATCGCAGCTTTTTGGAAGAGATCGGCTATCTCGTGCCAGAGCCTGCTGACTTCACCATTGGCACGCAAAATGTCGATGCAGAGATTGCGACAATGGCTGGCCCGCAATTGGTTGTGCCTGTGCTCAATGCGCGCTTTTTGCTGAACGCCGCCAATGCGCGCTGGGGCAGCTTGTATGATGCCTTTTACGGCACTGACGTGCTCGATGCACCGCCAGCAAAGCCGGGCGCTTATGACGAGGAACGCGGCGCTGCGGTCATCAAAGAGGCGCGCAAATTCCTCGATGAGGCTTTGCCGCTGGTCAATCAAAGCTGGGCTGATCTTGCCGATGAGAATGACGGAAAGCTCGTTGATGAGGGGCAATATGTCGGCAAAACCGACAAAGGCTTATTGTTCCAAAACAATGGCCTGCACATTGAAGTTGTCTTTGATGCGAGCCACCCTGTGGGTAAGACCGACAAGGCAGGCATTGCCGATGTAAACTTGGAAGCAGCGCTCACCACCATCGCGGACATGGAAGATTCCGTGGCAGCGGTTGATGCAGAGGATAAGCTTGTCGCTTACACCCATTGGCTGGGCTTGATGCGCGGCGATTTGGAGGAAAGCTTTAGCAAGGGCGGCAAGGTGCTAACCCGCAAGCTTGCCGAGGATAAGGCCTATACAGACCGCGATGGCGCAGCCAAAAGCCTGCCCGGCCGCAGCCTGATGTTTGTGCGCAATGTTGGCCATTTGATGACCAATCC
>CAZTFZ010000165.1:0-4190 GCA_964613105.1 uncultured Porphyrobacter sp.
CAGCAAAAGGCGCACCCATTATGCCTAATTCTAAAACCGACACAGCGAAGGCGGAATTGCTCGCGCTCGTTTTGGAGCATTTGGACGAGGATCAGGCGCAAGAGGTCGTGACGATCGATTTGCAAGGCAAAAGCTCGATTGCCGATTACATGATCGTGGCGTCTGGCCGGTCAACGCGGCAAGTGGCGAGCATTGCGCAAAAACTGGCCGAGAAGATCAAGCATCGAGGCCATGGTCCTGTGCGGCTTGAGGGTTTGCCAGCGGCTGATTGGGTCTTGCTCGATGCGGGCGATGTTGTCGTGCATGTGTTCCGCCCAGAGGTTCGCAGCTTTTACAATCTTGAGCGGATGTGGGCCTTTGGCGATGATGCGCCGCCCAGCATGACCAGCCCCTTTGCCACGGGTTCCCGAACTGCTGGCACGCGCAATACCGGCAGCGCTTAACCTAAGGGATTAGGGCGCAAAGGCTTAATGCAGCCACCATGCTTCTTCATATCATCGCGCGCGGCAAGATTGGTCGTTCCCCCGAAGCAGAACTGGTCGAGCGCTATGAAAAGCGCATGACTTGGCCGTTTAGGCTGACCGAATTGCCCGAAACGGGCGGCAAAATTCCTGAACCACTCGCACCTTTGCGCACCGTTTTGCTGGACGAGCGCGGGCGCGGCCAAAGCTCAGCAGACCTTGCCAAGACCCTCGAAAAATGGCGCGATGAAGGCGTGCGCGAGGCGCGCTTTGTCATTGGCGCTGCTGATGGCCACAGCCAGCAAGAGCGCGAAGAGGCCGATCTTTTGCTCAGTTTTGGCGCAGCAACTTGGCCGCATTTGCTCGTGCGCGCCATGCTGGCCGAACAGCTTTACCGCGCCACGACAATTATCGCTGGTCACCCCTACCATCGCAGCGGATAATCGGGCAATAAGGCCCGCGATGAAGCGCTTCTCCCTCTCGACCTTGGCCATTTGGACGGCTCCGCTAATGGCTATCGCGGCATTGGGTTCGTTTTCGCTGGCCGGCTTTGCCCAAAACACCTCCAGCAATGCCTTGGTGCAATTTGACGGAGCGGATGAGGCGCGCGCTGCCATGGAAAGAGCGCGGGGCGCAGCCAGCGCAGCACGCTCGCGCGTCAGCGAGTTTGAACAACAAGCGCGCGATGCCGACCAAGCCTTTGCCAGAGTGCGTGCGGAAACAGCGGCGCTTGCCGCCCGCGTCCAGCAGGCCGAAGCAGCGATTGATCTGGCTGATGCAGAGCTGCAATTGGTCCAAGGCCAGCGCGGCATGCTCGAACAGGAACTTGCTCAGAGGCGAGAGCCGATTGTGCGGCTAACAGGCGCTTTGCAAACTCTGGTGCGCCGCCCTTTATCGCTGAGCCTGCTGCGGCCCGGTTCTTTACGCGAAACGGTGTATTTGGGCGCAGTCCTCGACAGCACCATCCCGCAGGTTCGTGCGCGCACCGTCGATCTGCGCAGCGACCTTGATCGCGCTCGCAAGCTAGAAGGTGATGCGGCGCAATTGGCGGGCGCTCGGCGCGAGACAGAGGCTGAGCTTGCTCAATCACAACAGGCACTCGCCGCGCAGGCCGAACGGCAAAGGCTGGCGGCAAGGCGCGCAAATGGCGCTGCCAATAGAGAGGCGACAAGAGCGCTCGCTTTGGCAGAACGGGCGCGCGATCTCGACGGTTTAATCGGCGATTTAGAGCAAGCAGGCGGTTTAAGGGAGCGCTTGGCAGCCCTACAAGGCCCGATTTTGCGGCCCAGCAATTTGAGTGCACCGGGCGCTGCCAGCGATGGCGAGAGCAGTGTGTCCGCCGCGACCACCCCGCGCGTTGCCGATGCCAGCAGCGAGACACAAAATGCGCGCCCACCAAGCCCTTATCGATTGCCGGTTGATGGCAAGATTGCCGCTGGTTTCGGCGAGAGCGATGGCGGGGGAACGCGGGCCTCGGGACTGGCTTTGGTTGCCCGCGCCAATGCGCAAGTGGTTGCACCAGCCAAGGGCCGCGTGGTCTTTGCAGGGCCCTATCGCGGTTTTGGCCAGATCGTCATTATTGAACATACACGCGGCTGGACCAGCCTTGTGACGGGCATGAGCGCGGCTTTGGTAGAGGTTGGCGATGATCTAGTGGCAGGCTCACCCTTGGGGCGCGCTATTGGCGCCAATCCTTCCGGTGGCGCAATGCCGCTGACATTGGAGCTGCGCCGCGCTGGCAAACCGGTTAATCCTTTGGAATTCCTCTCGCGCTAAACAGGGGCGCATCTCGCCAATGGCACCCCTTCTAATCCCAGCGACTGGGCAAGCAGGGCGGCTGGTCGAACATAATCTGGTGTTCATCGGTTTTGCGCGATAGGGTGCGATAAGGCGGGGCAAGAGTAATAGTCAAAACAGGGCCGCAACACGGGCTCAATAAAGGTCAAAACACATGAAATTTGCCAATCTTGTCAGAGGCGCTGCACTGGTTAGCGCGGTTGCGCTCATCCCTGTCACAACCTCCACCATGGCGCAGGTCGACGGCGCTGCTGGCCCTGAATTTTCAAAGCTGTTTGCAACCTATCAGCGGATCAAAGCCAGCTATGTTGAGCCGGTTGAAGACGATGTGCTTATTCGCGGCGCAATTGACGGCATGCTTTCCGCGCTCGACCCGCATTCAGCCTTTCTCGATGGATCAGACCTTCAGCGGCTCGAAACGCTGATTGATGGCAATTACTCAGGCCTTGGCCTGTCGGTTGTCCATGATGATGGCGCGGTGAAGATTGTCTCACCGTTTCGCGGCAGTCCGGCTGACAAAGCAGGCATTAAAGCGGGCGATTACATCACCCATCTTGATGGCGATTTGATCTATGGCGGCAGCTTGGACGAGGCGGTGAACCGTATGCGCGGGCCTGCCGGAACGGCCATTCGCCTTACTGTGTTCAGGCCCGGCCGAGACGAGCCGTTCGACGTTTCTGTCACGCGCGGCGTGATCGAGCTTGAGCCTGTCACCCACGAGCTGAAGCCGGGCAATATCGGCCATATTATGGTCAATGAATTTTCACGCGACGTTGGCAGCGATGTTTTTGCCTCTTGGGAAGCATTGCGCGGCGAAGCAACCGGCGGCCTCAACGGGCTGATCCTTGATCTGCGCAGCAATCCGGGTGGTTCGCTGGATGAAGCGGTGGCTTTGTCCGATCTCTTCCTCGATGAAGGGCGGATTGTCTCTCAGCGCGGACGGGCTCGCGGCGAATCGCTCTATTTCGATGCTGAAAGCGTGTTTCGCGGCGATATTGCCGAGGGATTGCCGATCATCGTGCTGATCGATGCAGGCTCTGCCTCAGCCTCTGAAATTGTCGCAGGCGCCTTGCAAGACCATCGCCGCGCGGTGATTATGGGCGACCGCAGCTTTGGCAAAGGCTCTGTCCAATCATTGCTGCCTTTGGGCCGCGATGCAGCGCTTAAGCTGACGACGGCGCGCTATTACACGCCTGCGGGCCATTCGGTGCAGGAAGGCGGGATTAAGCCCGATATCACTGTGCCGCAAATCTCCGACCCTGACCTTGCGAAGCGAGCGCAATTTGCCATGCGCGAGAGCGATTTGCGCGGCCATTTGGTCAATGAGCTGGGGCTTGAAGATAGCGAGCTTGAAACAGACAAGCTTGACGATCCGCGCTTCAAATTGACCGCAGAGGAATTGGAAGCCCAAGGCATTGAGGACTTTCAATTGCATTATGCGGTGGAAACCTTGCGCCGCACTACGCCCAATTCGGTCGCAGCCAAGTAAGCGCATTTTGAGCGGGGGGCAGGCTTTGTGAACGCGCGTTTCACTCGTCTTAGCGCCATCGCCTTTGCTGTGCCCGCAGCGCTTTTGTCGGGCGCTTATGTGTCGCAATATGGCTTTGGCCTATTCCCTTGCGAGATGTGCTGGTGGCAGCGCTATCCCCATTTTGCAGCGCTGGGATTGGCGGGCGCAAGTCTTGTCTTGCCAATGCGCGGTGTCTGGCTGGCTTTGGCAGCGCTCGCCCTCATTACGTCAGGGCTGATTGGCGGTTTTCACGCAGGGGTCGAATATGGCTGGTGGGAGGGCATAACAGGCTGCGCTGTTACCACTTTGGCAGAGGGGCAAAGCGCGATGGATGCAGTTCTCAATGCGCCTATGGTGCGCTGTGATGAGGCGCCTTGGGACCTGTTTGGTATCTCGCTGGCGGGCTGGAATTTCTTGATTTC
>CAZTFZ010000166.1:0-4175 GCA_964613105.1 uncultured Porphyrobacter sp.
CGCCCGCTCAACCTTGCGCATGCCCTTGCCGCCGCCGCCTGCAACCGCTTTGATCAGGACAGGATATCCGATGGCGTCTGCTTCGCGTGAGAGCCGCTCCAAGCTTTGATCTTCGCCCAAATAACCCGGCGTTACGGGAACGCCTGCCTCCATCATCAGCGTTTTGGCGGCGTCTTTCAGGCCCATCGCGCGAATGCTGTCAGGCTTTGGCCCCACCCAAATGAGGCCAGCGTCGATCACGCTTTGCGCAAAATCGGCATTCTCTGACAGGAAGCCGTATCCCGGATGGATGGCATCCGCGCCTGTCTCTTTCGCGGCGGCAATAATCTTAGCGCCCACCAGATAGCTTTCGGCCGCAGGTGACGCGCCAATATGCACGGCTTCATCGGCTTGGCGCATATGCAAAGCCTTGGCATCGGCATCGGAATAGACCGCCACGGTGCCAACGCCCATGGCGCGCGCGGTGCGGATAATGCGGCAGGCGATCTCGCCCCTGTTGGCAATGAGCAGTTTTTTGATCATCCGCTAAGGCTAGCCCGCCGAGCAATCGTAAGCAATCATTGCTGCGTCTTACTTGCGGTTTTGGCGTCACTGATCTCGCCAAATATGCGCTCGAAACCGGGTTGCAAAAGCCGCGCCCCGGTCAGGCTCAAATGGCCATTGTCGAAATAGAGCGGCTTGCCAGCATCATTGACCGTTCGGCAGGTCGCGGGATCGCACAGCGCATCGTTTACATCGTGCAGGGTGATAGTGTCAGCATGTTTAGCAAGAAAGCTTGCAACCTCGGTGTGGCTTTCTTGCAGGATAACGCGCGGCAAAGTGGGCGGGGGCGTACCATCGCGCGCTGCCTCAAACATGCGGTTCATCAGCTTAACCGTGGGCACTTCCTGCGCTGTTGGGGCGATGAGCGATAGTGTGACGCCGCTCTGACTGGCCGCTGCTTGCGCTTCGCTAAGCACGTCCAGTGAAAGGTTTTCCTTGGCATAGAGCAGCACCACATGGTTGATCCCTTGCGTTTCGATCAGCTTGACGAGCCAGTCAGCACCCAAATAGTCGCGGCGCAATGCGTCATTGGTGGTGGGTATGATGACGGAAAAGCCATGGCTATTGGCCGCCTTGGCAAAGCTCAATTTGGTCACATCAGAGTGGCTGTCGCCCAAGAAAAGCACTGTGCCGCGCGGATTTTCAATCGGCTGGCCCTCCAATGGCAGGACTGTGCATGCCTCTGCGCCCAAATCGGTAAAGCGGTGGGCTTGGCCGCAACGAACGGGTCCGCGATCTGTGACGCCCTTAAAGATTGTGCGCTCTGCTGGCGAAAACCGCTCAATCTGAGCGATGGGGGCAAGCCATGAGGTAAGCGCCAAAGCCACACAAAGGGTAGCTGTGCTTTTGAGCGTTACCCAATCAGCACGGCGTTTCTCAATGCCCCAATAAAACGCTGGGGTGAGCGCTGCCATGATGAGGACCGGCGCCCATATGTCTTGCAAGGTTCCAGAGCCAAAGCGCGTTCCCCAAAACGGGCCGTAAAACCACAAAAGGATCACAGGGAAATGCACGAGATAGAGCGTGTAAGAGGCATTGCCGATCGCCGCCATCGCTCGGCCAACAGGGTTCGCAAACCAGCCATCGGGAACGCCAAACATCAGCGCGGCTGCGGTTAGCACAGTGATCAGCAAAGCCGCGCCGCCCGGATGGCCGATCAACGGCGACAACGCTTCGGGCGTGACGGGCAAAAACATCGCGGCGATGATCCCGGCCATGGCAGCAAGACCAATGCGCCCTTTTGGCACGGAGAGCGCATGGCGCGCGGCGAGCATGCCAAGGCCAAATTCCCAGAACCGCGCTGGCATCATGAAAAAGCCTGTCTTGGGGCTGAATGTGATGAGCGCCAGGCACAAAGCCAGCGAGGCGAAGGTCAGCAGCCAGAGCATTGCGCGGTGTTTCCTGCAGAGCCAGAATATCAGCGGCACAAACAGGTAATATTGCACCTCAACCCCCAATGACCAAAGGTGCAGGAAAGGCGTGAAATTGTCCTTATTCCAATAGGAATTGCCGAACCAAAAACCGATGTTTGAGGTAAAGCTTGCCGCATAGAGCCCTTGCTCGCCAACTTGGGCAAAATCGGACGGCACAGTGATGAAGAATGCCGCGAAAATGCTCAGGAAAAGGCAGGCGAAATAGACCGGCAACAGCCGCGCTGCGCGCCTTTGGTAAAAGGCTGCGGGGCTGGGATTGCGGGCATAGAGCTTCTGCATAAGGAAGCCGCTGACCACGAAAAACACATCGACACCCAGAAACCCGCTCGCAAACCCTGTGATTTGCAAGTGAAACGCGACCACCGCCAAAACAGCAATGGCGCGCAGGATTTGGATGTCGGTTCTAAACTGCATCGCGGGGCCGCCCTAGCACCGGTTTCTTGCTTTTTCGCTATCTTGCGATTTAGCTTTAGCCGAGCTGGTTCTCGCGCCCGTTCTCATTTTCCGGCATTTGCACTGGCATTTGCACAAAATCGCGGCGCGAGAACTGCGGCATTTGAGCAGGATTTTTGGGCCTGTTGATCAGCGCTTCCCCAAAGCTAGCGCAAACATGGCCAAGTTTTGCAAGGCTGCTGGTGTGGACGCGGCTGTCCCATGCTGCCTCGCCTCGCGCGCGGACTTTATGGCCAATGCTGGTGTAAATGCGGGTCGCAGCAAGGATTGCCCAGCGGCTGCGGAAAGGAAGCCGTGCTGCCCCCAATCTTGCCGCAGCGGCGTGGTCATCCATCCGGTCAATAAGGCGCGCTGCGAGAATGGCTAATTGCGGGCGATAGGCCGGTTTCATATGCTCGCCGGGAGGGATACCCATTTCAGCGAGCCATTCACTGGGAATATAGACCCGAGCGCCGCTGTCATCCTCGGCAATATCGCGAGCGATATTCGCCAATTGGAAGGCGAGGCCAAGATCGCAGGCCCTGTCCAAAGTGTCGTGATCGTCCGGCGCAACGCCCATCACTTGCGCCATCATCGCGCCGACGGCCCCTGCAACGTGAAAGCAATATTGCATCAAATCGCGCTCTGTTCGCGGGTGCCATTCAGCCGCATCCAGCACAAAGCCGTCGATCACATCTTGCGCCATGGCGTGGGTTAATCGGCATTCTTGAGCGACCATGCCAAAGGCATCAAAGGCCACGTCCGCTGTCGGCAGGCCGTCCAAGGCCCGCGCAGTCAGAGCCTTAATCCCTTGCACCCTGTCGAGCGCATCCTCCTTATCGCCAAGCCGCAAAGTGCCGCCAAATTCTTGCCCGTCAGCTATGTCATCGCAGGCCCTGCACCACGCATAGAGCAGCCAAACCCGCTCGCGCGTGGGCCTATCAAACAATCTTGAGGCCGCAGCAAAGCTCTTAGAGCCTTTCTCAATGCTGTCCCGCGCTTTGGCGGTCAGCGCCTCTCTATTGCGGCCACCGCCATGCCTTTGCGGTGTCGAGCGGATAGAGCGGGCCGGGGTTATCGGCTTGTTGGAATACATGGCCCTCAATATCGTCCGCTTATAGGTCGCCGGACTTCATGGCGAAGATCGGTTTATGCGGCTCATATTCGGCCATGCGGTCAAGCAAAGCGGGCAAAGTGTCCTCGGCCACCAGAATGTTTTGATGGGCAGGCCTAACAAAGCCAACCTTGGCCATATGCGCGTTAAACGCGAGCAAATGATCGTAAAAACCAAAGGCATTGAGCAGGCCAACAGGCTTGGTGTGATAGCCCAATTGCGCCCAGCTCATCGCTTCCCACAGCTCGTCCATAGTGCCAACGCCGCCCGGAATGGTGACAAAGCCATCGGATAGATCGGTGAACAGCTTCTTGCGCTCATGCATGCCCGAAACGGTGTGCAATTCGTCGCAATCATGATTGGCGACTTCGGAATTGGCGAGCGCCTCTGGGATGACGCCAATGACTGTGCCGCCAGCCTCATGTGCGCCATTAGCAACCGCCCCCATCAGGCCAAGCTTGCCCCCGCCATAGACGGTGGTGATACCGCGCTGCGCCAGAGTGCGCCCGACTTCGCTCGCAAGCTCCATAAAGCGCGGGTCTTCCGGGGTGGCTGAGCCGCAATAGACAGCCAATCTTGGCAATGCGGGGGCTTTCATAGATTGATGGGTCATAGGCGAGCTATTAGGCCTCTTCTTCCAACACAGCCAAATC
>CAZTFZ010000167.1:0-4154 GCA_964613105.1 uncultured Porphyrobacter sp.
CTAGCCTCGGCTTCCTCAGCCTCAATCGCCGCTTCCAACTCTTCGCGGGTTACTTCGCGATCGGTAATTTCTGCTTTCTCAAACAGGAAATCGACGACCTTGTCCTCATACAAAGGCGCGCGCAGCTGGGCTGCAGCCATCGGCTCTTGCTGGACATATTGGATGAAGCGCTCGCGATCTTCCTCGCGATATTGCTGCGCTGCTTGCTGAACCAGCGAAGACATTTCCTGCGGGTTCACTTCAACGCCATTGGCCTGACCGATTTCAGAGAGCAATAGGCCAAGACGTACGCGGCGCACTGCGATGGTGCGATATTCGTCCTTCTCAGCTTCAATCTCTTTCATCATCGCTTCAGTGTCTTCGGCTTGCGCTGCTTCCTGCTGAAGCTGCTGCCAAATCTGGTCAAACTCTGCATCGACCATGCCTTCAGGCACGTCAAAATCATGATCGCCTGCCAATTGATCGAGCAATGCCCGCTTCATCTGGGTGCGCGTTAGACCAGAGGTTTCCTGCTCCAACTGACCGCGCAGCAATTCGCGCAATTTGTCGAGGCTTTCGAGGCCCAAGTTCTTCGCAAAATCTTCGTCGATCTTGCTCTCGCCTTCGACCTTCACCTGTTTCACAGTGATGTCGAATTCAGCGGCTTTGCCCTTGAGGTTCTCTGCAGGATAATCCTCGGGGAAGGTCACTGTGATAGTCTTCTCATCGCCGGTTTTGGCGCCGGTCAATTGCTCTTCAAAGCCGGGAATGAACTGGCCTGAACCAATCACGAGCGGAGCATCTTCTGCCTTGCCGCCTTCAAATTCCACGCCATCAACGCGGCCCACAAAGTCAATGATCAGCTGATCGCCGTCGGCTGCTTTCTTGGATTTGGGCGCATCGTCATAGCTTTTGTTCTGGCCAGCAATCCGCTCAACCGCTTCGTCGACGGCTTCATCGCTGACAGGAACGCTCAGGCGCTCAAGCTTCAATCCGCTGGTGTCAGGCGCTTCGACCTCGGGCAAAACTTCCAAATCGATGGTGAGCTTGGCATCCTTGCCTTCCTCATAGCCCTCGCCCATTTCGATTTTGGGCTGCATGGCTGGACGCAATTTGTTGTCCTTCATGACCGAATCGACGCTTTCGCGGATCATGTCATTGATGGCCTGCGCGTGGATTTGCTCGCCATGCATCTTGCGCACAAGATTGGCGGGCACTTTACCGGGCCGAAAGCCGGGCATTTTCACTTGCGGGGCGACCTTCTTGATCTCGCCAGTGACGCGCGCTTCAATATCCTTAGCTGCAATTGTCACTGCATAGCCGCGCTTTAGGCCTTCGTTGGTCGTTTCCTTGGTTTGCATCGATGAGTACTCTTGACTTTCCAATGGGTTAGACGGTTCACGCACCTTCTTAGGCGTGCGCCTATCTTTTCAAAACTTGTGGCTCTTAATAACCTGCCTCAAATCTTGCGACTTGAGCAAGCCAACCGGCCTAAAACCGGCAAGAGCCTGGTGCGGGCGAAGGGACTCGAACCCCCACATCTTACGATACTGGTACCTAAAACCAGCGCGTCTACCAATTCCGCCACGCCCGCATGCGTGTGCTTTCTATACGAGATGACGCGTCTGTTCCGAACCGGAGCTCAGCGTCAAACCACGCCTGTAGGCGCGTGCGTCTAGTCTGATGCGTACAAAAGGGCAAGCGTGCCAATGGATTGAATAACGCATTGAATAACGCATTGACTGGGGCATCAACCGATAGACTGAGAAGGGTATAGTCGATGATCGTGCTTGATAGGCGGGCAAAGCGCGCTTAAAGCCGCGCCGCATGAGTGATACAGACAAGCCCACCACCCCGCCTAACCATTTGTCGGTTAATCCGCGTTCACCGCATTTCGATGCAGAGACATTGCAGCGCGGGATCGGCATTCGCTTCAAAGGCAAAAACCGCACCGATATTGAGGAATATTCGATTTCCGAAGGTTGGGTGCGCGTGCAAGCAGGCAAGACAGTGGATCGCAAAGGCAATCCTTTGACGCTCAAGCTCAATGGCCCAGTCGAAGCATGGTTTGAAGATTTGGGCGATGAGCCACCGGTTGCGAAAGCCTAGGGCCGTAAACCCTTAGAGCGTGAGGCACCCAAGGCGCGAAACGCTTGCCAAGTCGCTCGCAAACCGCCACCTGCACGCGAAGCTCATGAAACCCACTGTTATCATTATCGGCCGGCCCAATGTTGGCAAATCGACGCTGTTCAACCGGCTGGTTGGCAAAAAGCTCGCGCTGGTCGACGATCAGCCCGGTGTCACGCGCGACAGGCGCATGGGCAATGCCAATATTGCTGGCTTGGAATTTTCCATCGTCGATACGGCAGGCTGGGAGGATGACGACCCAAGCTCTCTGCCGGGCCGGATGCGCAAACAAACAGAGGTTAGCCTTGAAGGCGCGGATGCCGTCTTGTTCGTGATTGATGCGCGCGCTGGCATCACTCCGCTGGATGCAGAAATTGGCCGCTGGCTCAGAACGGAAAAAGCACCCATCCTGCTGGTTGCCAATAAGGCCGAGGGCAAGCTTGGCGAGGCAGGCGTAATGGAAAGCTATTCGCTTGGCCTTGGCGACCCTATTCCGGTTTCAGCCGAGCATGGCGAAGGCGTTGCAGATCTATTCAGCGGCTTATGGCCCGTCATTGGCGAAATGGCGGAAGGCGCGAAAGCGAGCGGCAGACAAGGAGCGCTAAAAGGCGGCGCTCTGTCGGGTGGCGCTCTTTCGGGCAGTAGGGACGATAGTGACGAAGGCGATTTCGACGGTGATTTCGAAGACAGCTTTGACGGCGATTATGAAGACGATTTCGACGCTGACTTCGATCCAGAAGCAGAAGAAGACGCGCCCTTAGGCCCGCTGAAGCTCGCCATTGTCGGCCGGCCCAATGCGGGCAAATCCACTCTGATCAACCGCTTGCTGGGCGAAGACCGCCTTCTGACCGGACCAGAGGCTGGCATCACCCGCGATTCCATTGCGGTGGAATGGCAATGGAAAGATCCCGAAGCCAGCTCCAATGCAGGCCCAGATGATGACGGCCTGCGCGATATTCGCCTGATCGACACAGCCGGAATGCGCAAAAAACGCAATGTGACCGAGAAGCTGGAAAAGCTCTCCGTTGCCGATGCGCGGCGAGCGATCGATTTTGCTGAGGTCGTGGTGCTGTTGCTCGATGCGACCCAAGGGCTTGAGCATCAGGATCTCAAAATTGCGAGCATGTGCCTTGAAGAGGGGCGCGCGCTGATGATCGCGATCAACAAATGGGACATTGCCGAGGATGGCAGCGGGCTGTTCAATGGCATCCGCGGTGCTCTCGACGATGGCTTGGCCCAAGTGCGCGGCCTGCCTTTGTTTGCTGTCTCTGCGATCACAGGCAAAGGCCTCGACACGATGCTGGGTGCAGCGTTTGATTTGCGCGAAAGCTGGTCAAAACGCGTGCCAACAGGCGCATTGAACCGCTGGTTTGATGATGCCTTGGTCGCCAATCCTCCGCCTGCGCCAAAGGGCAAGAGGATCAAATTGCGCTACATCACGCAGGTTGGCACTCGCCCGCCGCGCTTTGTGGTGTTCGGCAATCGGTTAGAGATGCTGCCAACCAGCTATGAACGCTATCTGGTCAATGGGATTAGGCAGAAACTCGGCTTTGATGCTGTGCCCGTCCGTGTGGTCCTCAAAAGCAGCAAGAACCCCTATAACGCCAATCGCGGCGGCGGCGGCAATTACTCAAGCGGGTCGGATAAGTCATGATGTTGCTCGATCTGCTGGCTGCAACGGCCACGCAATTGCCCTTTGATATTGCCGAACCCTCTTCACGAACGCGCGATGTGCAAGCCGCTGTTGGAGCGAGCCTGACGCCAGCCTTTTTGCTCGTCGGCATTGGCAGCATTATGAATGTCATGATGACGCGGCTCACTTGGATCGCGGGCCGGATCGAGCGGCTAGAAGACACAGCCACGGAGACGGATAAGAAAAAGCGTGATGCTGAGTTCGATTGGCTGTGCGCTCGGCGTCATCTTGCTCGGCGAGCCATAAAAATGTCATCGGCAGCCGCGATGATTATCAGCGTCGTGATCGCAATCCTGTTCATCTCAACCTATTTGGGGATTGAGCTTGGAACAACGGTGGCAGTCTTGTGGGTCGC
>CAZTFZ010000168.1:0-4128 GCA_964613105.1 uncultured Porphyrobacter sp.
AAGAGCCCGCTACAGCCTGACCCTCGCCGCCGCGCGCTGGCTGGAACTTTGCCCGCTTGCTAACCAAAGCGCAGGTCGCATTGTCTATTGCGTTATGACCGGTTGAGCGCGTGATGGTGCATTGCTCAATCGTGCCATTGGCAGCGATCTCTAGCCGGAAGCCAGCAATGCCGACCCATTCGCGGCGGATCCAGCTGCTGCGGTAATCATCGGTAGTGATCCATGTGGCTGGATCGTTGCGAGGCGCAGCTGAGACAGGATCGAATGTGGGCGCCTGTGTAGGGGTTGTGCGCGGGGCAATTTCAATACCCAGTCCTTCGCCACCAGAACCCGTCAATGGCGGCAAGGTTAGGTCGCCCAGAGCAACATTTGTATCGGCAATCACCACATCAATCGGCGGGGTGGGTGTGATGACGCGCGGCTCAATCCGGGGCTGCACCGTGTCTTTGGGCTTAGGCTCGATTGTCTCAGGTGGCGGCGGCGGCAGTTTCGGCTTTACGTCAAACGTGCCGATGGGAGCGTCTTCTACAGGTGGTCCGCCCACCACATTGAGGCCCACAACAAGGCCCAATGCGATCAAGGCATGAATACCAATGACCGCACTGATTTTTGCGGCTGCTTGTTGGGGTGAAGTCTGCTGTGAAGCGTCAAGATACGCCATGTGCTCTCTCCTTTTAAGAGGCCATGGCTTGAGTGAGCTTTCTTGCGTGCTCTATCGGCCATTGGCCTTAACGCGCCCACCGATTTTTAGAAGCATAGGAAGCTGGCTTGGGACGCGAGAGCCGTCCCTTTTGCTTCTGGTCTTGGCCTCTTTTGTTTCGGGCCATTGAACGAGCCGCCGCTATCAAAGGGGGTGGGGACAAGCGGCGGCTTGCGATGCATATTGTATGATACAACATATCGCAAAAGTCAAGGGAATGCGCTCTTTGACGTTACGGCATGCGTTCAAGACCTACCGTCACAAGGCCGGATTTGGCCATATGAGAATATCAAGCGATAGTTCGAGTACCGGCGCGCTCGATCATAATTTATGCTGGAAAGCGCCCGCGAAAAAGAGCGAGCCCATCACGTAATCGGGCAGGACGGGTCGAGCCGGAAATCCAGATAGTTGTCGACCGACTTCATCAGTTCTTCTTGCTCATTTTCAAAGAAGTGATTGGCCCGAGGGATTTCCTCGTGATGGATCGTGATGTGCTTTTGCGTGCGCAATTTCTCGACCAGTTTTTCAACCGCGCTGGGTTGAACCACAGTATCGCTCGCGCCTTGAACAAAGATGCCGGAGGCAGGGCATGGGGCCAAAAAGCTGAAATCATACATGTTGGCCGGTGCACCAATCGACAAAAAGCCACGAATTTCAGGGCGTCGCATCAGCAATTGCATACCAATTAGCGCGCCGAATGACACGCCACCCACCCAAGTGACTTGCGCTTCTTCATGGATGGATTGCACCCAATCGAGGGCTGCTGCTGCGTCGGACAATTCGCCAATGCCATTGTCAAAGCTGCCTTGGCTGCGGCCAACCCCGCGAAAGTTAAAGCGCAAGGTGGCAAAGCCGCGATCAACAAAGGTCTTAAACAGCCTCTGGGTGATCTGCTCATTCATGGTCCCGCCGCCCTGTGGGTGCGGGTGCAAGATCATCGCGACCGGCGCGCGTGGGCGCGGCGCTGGTGAATAACGACCTTCGAGACGGCCTTCTGGGCCGGGAAAGATGACTGATGGCATCGGGTAAACCTGTCAGATAAGATGTGGCAGAAGATGTGTGGCGCACGCCCGTGCTGGCGATTGCAATGTTAAGGGCTATATAGGCATTGCTGCAAAAATCGCAATTTTTCTATTTGAGGCTTTCCCATTTCGACCCGCATCTATCTTGATCATGCTGCCACAAGCCCGCTTAAGCCCGAAGCACGCGAGGCAATGGAGGCCGGTTTTGCACTTTGGGCGAACCCCTCTAGCCCCCATGCTGAGGGACGTAAGGCGAAGTCAGCTTTGGAGGATGCGCGGGCGCGGATTAAGGCCAGTCTTGGCTGGCAGGGCGAGCTGATTTTTACCAGCGGTGCGAGCGAGGCTTTGGCCCTTGCGCTGACCTGTGCCAAAGCGACACGCCAGATTGTGAGCGCGGTTGAGCATGATGCGGTGTTTAGAGCCGCTCCAAAAGCCGAAGTGGTCAGCGATGAGAGCGTCTTTGATGACGGGGCAATTGTTGCCATCCAGCATGTGAACTCGGAAACCGGCACGATCAATCCAGTGGCCGATATGGCTGCGACGCTCAAGCCAACAGGCGCGCTTTTATTGTCCGATTGCTCGCAAAGCGCTGGCAAATTGCCACTGCCAGACGGGCCGGACATGGTGGTGATCTCTGCCCATAAATTTGGCGGCCCGATTGGGATAGGGGCTTTGCTGGTGAAGGATTTTGCTATGCTCGAACCCAGCGGCGGGCATGAGCGCGGCTATCGTCAGGGGACAGAGAATTTGCCAGCTGTGCTTGGCATGGCGGCTGCGCTTGAAACTGGGACACAGGACGCTTGGCAGACCACTGCTGAACAACGGGCGGCATTTGCTGACGCCCTTGGTCCTTACCTTATGCAGATTGGGGAGCAGGTGGATTATATCCATGCTCTGACCCATCCAAGCAAGAGCGCGCAAGCCTTGCTGATCCAGCTCGATGCAAAGGGATTTGCAGTCTCGGCTGGCAGCGCTTGTTCCTCCGGCACGCTCAAGAAAAGCCGCGTATTGGACGCCTTTGGAGTGTCTGATGACGTGGCCGCTCGGACCATTCGGGTGAGCTTGGGGTGGAGCACGACCGCACAAGAATTGGACGCATTTACTGATGCTTGGAAGGGTTTCTTATGATCTATCTAGATTATCAAGCGACCACGCCATTGGCTCCTGAGGCGCGCGAAGCCATGCTGCGCCATTTGGGTAGCGCTGACGGCACAGGCTTTGGCAATCCGCATTCGCCGCACAGAATGGGCCGCCAGGCTGCCGCTGCGATAGAGGTCGCGCGCGAACAAGTGGCTGCGCTGTTTCCTGCCGGCGGCAAGGTCATCTTTACCAGCGGAGCGACAGAAGCGCTCAACCTTGCGATCCGAGGTTCCTCAGGTTCTGGGGCGGGTTCCGGCTCTGTCGCCTTTTCGGCCATAGAGCACTCTGCTGTGGGTGATACTGTGAGAAGCTTAAGCAGCGATATGGCTGCTCACCATGTGCTGAGTGTTGATGACCAGGGCATTTGCGACCCCGATCAAGCTTTGCCAGACAAAACGCGGATGATCGCCGTGATGCAGGTCAACAATGAAATCGGTACGGTTCAACCCATCGCAAAATGGGCTGAGCGGGCGCAATCTAAGGGCGCTTTGATGCTGGTCGATGGGGTGCAAGCCTATGGCAAAATGCCGTTGGCTAAGGCAGATATGATCGCCATTTCCGCGCATAAATTTCACGGCCCCAAGGGCATTGGCGCATTGTGGCTGCGCGATGGCGTGCACTTGCGCGAGGTGCAAACCGGCGGCGGACAGGAACACGGGCTGCGCTCTGGCACTTTGTCGCCAGCTTTGATCGCAGGGATGGGCGCTGCGGCTTCTCTCGCGGCTTCGCGGCAGGAAGAGGATGCTGCTCATGTCGAGGCTCTTTGGGACCATGCTCGCGAGAGGTTTGCCGGTTGGACGCTCAATGGCAGCGCGACACAGCGTTGGAAGGGCAATCTCAACCTGCGCCTTGAGGGGTTGGATGTGGCTCGGCTGATGAGCGATTGCCGCACTATCATGTTCTCAGCAGGCTCTGCCTGCGCCAGCGGCTCGGGCCGCACCAGCCATGTCTTAAGCGCAATCGGGCTAAGCAAAGCGCAAGCCAAAAGCTCTATAAGGCTGGGCTTTGGGCGCTATACAACGCGTGACGATATTGATGCAGCAGCCGATGCGATCTTAGCGGCCGCAAAGGAGCAGGCTTGATGAAAGTGCGATTTGTAACCGCTAAGGGCCAAGAGGTTGAGGCCGAGGGCGCGATCGGTGATGATCTGCTAAGCGTTGGACAGGCGGCTGGCATACCGCTTGAGGGGACATGCGAGGGGCAAATGGCCTGCTCTACGTGTCACGTGGTGGTTGCGGCCGAATGGTTTGAGCGTTTGGGTGAGGC
>CAZTFZ010000169.1:0-4127 GCA_964613105.1 uncultured Porphyrobacter sp.
GCCCGCGATCCTGCCGCATTGGAGCAAGCGGTTGAAGTTAGCGTCGCCGCCAAAGCACGGATCGTTGCCGAGGACGAACGCGAGACAAGCGGCGTTCGCGCGCTGCTCAATCTAGGGCACACATTTGGCCATGCGCTGGAAGCAGAAACAGGCTTTTCACAAGACCTTTTGCACGGCGAAGCAGTGGCTTTGGGAATGGTTCTTGCCGCGCGCTTCTCTGTTCATCGCGGTGAACTCACAAGCGAAGCTGCTGACCGCATCGCACAGGCGGTGGCTGCAGCGGGGCTACGGTCAGAAATAGGCGCGCTCGGATTGAACTGCGATGGCGCCAAACTGACGGGCCATATGCTGCACGACAAAAAAATGGAGAGCGGCACGCTTCCCTTCTTGTTATTGCGCAATATTGGCGAGGCTTATCTAGCCAGAGATGTCGATCTCAATGCGGTGGCAGCGTTTTTGGATGGGCAGATTTAACGCGGCCAGATCAGCTGGCCCAAATCAGCTTGCTCAGTTCAACTGGCTTTATTGTCGCGAACGGGAAGCTTTTCAACATTGGCCGCATCATCGAGCGTCATATCGAGTTCTTCCTGATAGCTTTCTACCATGGCGTCATGTTCGCGGAACAATGCCTCAATATCCTCGCGGCGCGTGAGCAGAGTTGTGGCGATACCCGGCGCAAGGCTCTCGCCATCGCCAATCCGGCCCAACAGCGCCGCAAGATCGCTAATGGTTGCCTCTTCCGGCGAACGGAAAAACTGACCCTTAGTGTCGAAAAATCCAACGCCTTTGCGTGCCATCTTTTATGTCTCCTGCTCAGATTGCCAAACCACGAATCGGTGAAGCGCAGACCACCTGATAGCAAGGTAAGCTAACACCCAATTGGTGTGATTAGCCATTCCGCAGCCAACGAACGTGTGGACACAGCCTGTTTAGCAAAGCCTAGCTTACTAAAGTTACAACGAAGGGTCGCCTTATATTAGGACGCCGCTACCTGCCGCAATAAAAGCGAAAATTAGCAATAGGATGGGCTAGAAATAAGCCGCAAATTTCAGGCGGAAATAGACAATTTCTTAGCCCAAATTCGCGCTTTTGAACCTGACTTGCTCTTATTCTAGCTCCAAAATGACCGCATCAACCGCCAAGCTTTCGCCTTCGGCAGCGTTGATTTTGCCAATAGTGGATTGCTTTTCAGCGCGCAGAATATTCTCCATCTTCATCGCCTCAACCGTGGCCAAAGGCTGCCCCGGTTGAACCTCTTCGCCCAATTCCACATGCAATTTGACCAAAAGACCGGGCATTGGGCAAATGAGGAATTTGGAGAGGTCGGGCGGGATCTTTTCGATCATATAGGCCGACAGCGGCGCAAGATCAGCTGCCAAAACCAGCGCTTCGTGCGATGCACCCTGCGCAGTGATCCGCCAACGCACGCCAGCACGCTCGATCTGAGCGGTGAAGTTGTGATCGCCTGTTACTTGGGCAAAATGCATACCCATTTCCCAGTCCCAAGTGCCCTCGGTGCGGACGCCATCAACGCTTGCTCCGCCCTCTTCCAGCAGCACATCATAGGTCTTACCGCCAAAGCTAACCGACCAGCGCGACGGCGGATTGGGCAAATCGCCCAACTGGCCGGAAATCCGCCGCGACCGGACCTGAGCGGTGAATTCAGTACCAGCGAAAAGCGCTGCCAATTGCCGCGCGAACCCTTCTGATACAGGCGCACCGACAAAGCCATCGGGATATTCTTCGGCGATAAAGCCCGTGGTCAGCTCGCCCGAACGAAAGCGCTCATGCTGCATAATCGCGCTCAGAAAATCGATATTGTGCCCAAGGCCTTCGATCCAGAAAGCATCGAGGGCGGCGATCTGCTTGTCAGCGGCCTCATCGCGGGTTTTGCCCCATGTTACGAGCTTTGCGATCATGGGATCGTAGAACATCGAGACTTCGCCGCCTTCAAAGACGCCGTCATCAATCCGCAGGCCATCTACCCCGCGCCGGCCATTAGCCGCTCCATCGTCGGTCCAACCTTCCAGCGGCGGCTGATACCGGACCAAGCGGCCTGTCGAGGGCAAAAAGCCGCGATAAGGGTCTTCTGCATAGACCCGGTTTTCAATCGCCCAGCCGTCAATTCCAATATCGTCTTGCTTGATTTCCAGTTTTTCGCCAGCAGCCACGCGGATCATCTGTTCGACCAGATCGACGCCAGTGATTGCCTCTGTCACGGGATGCTCAACTTGCAAACGCGTGTTCATTTCGAGGAAGTAAAAGCTCTCGCCCGTCTTATCCGCGCCAGAAACGATCAGCTCGACCGTGCCAGCGCTATGGTAATCGACCGCTGCTGACAAGGCGACGCATTGCTCGCCCATGGCTTTGCGCATTTTGGGCGTGACAAAGGGAGAAGGCGCTTCCTCGACAACCTTTTGGTGGCGGCGCTGAATGGAGCATTCCCGCTCGTTCAAATAGACGATATTGCCGTGCTTATCGCCCAAGATCTGAATTTCGATATGGCGCGGGTTCTCGATAAATTTTTCGATGAAAACGCGGTCATCGCCAAAGGAGTTTAGGCCCTCGCGCTTGGTCGCTTCGAACCCTTCGCGCACGTCTTTTTCCGAATAAGCAAGCCGCATGCCCTTGCCGCCGCCACCGGCAGAGGCCTTCATCATAACGGGATAGCCAATGTCATTGCTGATTGCGACCGCATGATCAGTGTCTTTGATCTCTCCGACAAAGCCCGGCACGACATTGACGCCTGCCTTTTTGGCCAATTTCTTGGACTCGATCTTGTCGCCCATGGCCGCAATCGCGCCCACAGGAGGGCCGACAAATGCGATGCCCTCAGCTTCCAAGGCCTCAACAAAGCTCGCGCGCTCGGACAAAAAGCCATAGCCTGGGTGGACAGCCTCTGCGCCCGTTTCTTTGCAGGCAGCGATGATCTTTTCAGGGATCAAATAGCTTTCAGCAGCAGGCGGCGGGCCGATATGCACCGCTTCATCCGCCATTTTGACGAAAGGCGCATTGCGATCTGCATCGGAATAGACCGCGACCGTTGCCACGCCCATCTTGCGGGCAGTCTTGATGACACGACAGGCAATTTCGCCGCGATTGGCGATGAGAATTTTCTTAAACATGCGTCTACTTAACTGCCTCTAATTCAGCTTTGCTTTGCGAGTTTTTTGCGGCCCCGCATTGTTTGGCTAGCGGCTCTGCACCTTTGAGAGCTGTCAGACCAAGCTTTGCAAACAAGGCCCCGTCGCTATCATCACCTGCATTGGGAGCGGTCAGCAATTTATCGCCTATGAAGATCGAATTTGCGCCCGCCATAAAGCACAAGGCCTGCGTACTTTCTGACATGCTTTCGCGGCCCGCAGACAAACGAACCATGCTCATCGGCATAGTGATACGCGCCACAGCAACCGTGCGAACAAATTCAATATCATCGATCTTTGCGAGCGGCGTATCGGCCAACATATCGCCCAAAACTGTGCCCTTAACTGGCACCAATGCATTGACCGGAACGCTTTCGGGATGAGCCTCTAGAGTTGCCAGAGTTTGGATAAAGCCGACCCGATCCTCGCGCGTTTCGCCCATGCCAACAATGCCGCCAGAACAGACATTAATGCCCGAATTGCGCACGTGATCGAGGGTTTCAATCCGCTCTTCAAACTTACGAGTGCTAATCACCCGCTCGTAATATTCAGGACTGCTGTCGATATTGTGATTGTAATAATCGAGGCCAGCCTCTGCCAGCATATCGGCCTGTTTCTCGGTCAACATGCCAAGCGTCATGCAGGTCTCAAGCCCCATTTCGCGCACGCCCTTAACGATGTCGATAATTGCTGGCATGTCGCGGTCTTTAGGATTGCGCCATGCCGCGCCCATGCAGAAACGCTGGCTGCCATGGTCCTTTGCCTGCGCTGCTGATTGAAGAACCGCCTGCACATCCATCAGCTTGGTCGCCTCGACCCCGCTATCGGCATATTGGCTTTGCGAGCAATAGCCGCAATCCTCAGGGCAACCGCCTGTTTTAATCGACAGCAAAGTGCAAAGCTGCACTTCTGTCGGCGGATGGTTCGCGCGGTGAACACTCGCCGCTTGAAACAGCAATTCTGTAAATGGCAGATCGAACAATC
>CAZTFZ010000170.1:0-4090 GCA_964613105.1 uncultured Porphyrobacter sp.
GGCAAAACCGAAACCTATTTCGAGCCTGTTGCAAAGGCTCTTGAGATGGGCCGACAAGTGCTTGTTCTCTTGCCTGAAATTGCTTTAACAGAAGCGTTCTTGACCCGCTTTGAGCAGCGTTTTGGGGTGCAGCCCGTGCTGTGGCATTCCTCGCTCAAACAGATCGAGAGACGCCGCGCATGGCGGGCCATTGCAGCAGGCCCGAAAAACGGCGGCGCTCAGGTGATCGTGGGCGCTCGATCAGCGCTGTTCTTGCCCTATGCCAAGCTTGGTCTGATCGTCGTTGATGAAGCCCATGAGGTCAGTTTCAAGCAAGACGAAGGCGTGCGTTACAATGCCCGCGATGTCGCAGTCATGCGCGCTCGGTTTGAGAAAATCCCGATTGTTTTGGCGAGCGCCACCCCAGCGCTGGAAAGCCTGCATATGGCCGAAACGGGCGTCTATGAGCGGGTAGAGCTGCCCAGCCGTTTTGGCGGCGCGCAATTGCCTAAGATTGGCACGATTGATTTGACCAAGGAACCGCTCGAAAGCGGGCATTGGCTCGCGACGCGGCTGCTTGACGGGGTCGAGGAACGGCTGGCGCGCAAAGAGCAAAGCCTGTTGTTCTTGAACCGGCGCGGCTTTGCCCCGCTAACCCTGTGCCGCAATTGCGGTTACCGCTTCCAATGCCCCCATTGCAGCGCTTGGCTGGTCGAGCATCGCTTTTCCCAACGCCTCGCCTGCCATCATTGCGGCCATGAAACCCCGCCGCCAGCCACTTGCCCCGATTGCGGAGAGCCCGATTGCCTTGTCGCATGCGGCCCCGGGGTCGAACGGATCGCTGATGAAGTGGCCGAACGTCTGCCCGATGCGCGTGTTTTTGTAGCCACCTCAGACACTCTCAACACGCCGGGCCGAGCAGCGGAATTTGTCGCCCGTACAGAGGCTGGCGCGATTGACGTGATTGTCGGCACGCAATTGGTCACTAAGGGCTTTCACTTCCCTGACCTCACTCTGGTGGGCGTGGTGGATGCAGATTTAGGGTTGGAAGGCGGCGATTTGCGCGCAGCAGAGCGCACCTATCAACAAATCGCGCAAGTTGCAGGGCGGGCAGGACGCGGCAGCAAGCCGGGCGAGGTTTTGCTTCAAACCCGCCATGCCGATGCGCCCGTCATAGAGGCTTTGGCCAAAGGCGACCGCGATGGCTTCTTCGCCGCTGAAACCGACGCTCGCCGGATGGTGGGCGCCCCGCCCTTTGGCCGCTGGGCAGCAATCATCATCTCTAGCGAGGAGGAAAGCTTGGCCAAGGCCAGCGCCAATCGTATCGGCGGATCGCGCCCCGATCACGAAGGGCTGGCGATCTATGGCCCAGCGCCTGCGCCGCTCTCGCTATTGCGCGGACGATACCGCTATCGCTTGCTGATCAATGCCAAACGCAGCGCCAATTTGCAGGCGATGATCCGCGATTGGCTGGGCGGTATTGAACACCCCAATTCCGTGCGGGTCAGCGTCGACATCGACCCCTATAGCTTTGTCTGATTGCGCATCTTGAAGAGCCTATAAGTGACCAACAAACCCACCCTTATCCCGATCCTTGGCGATCAATTGTCGCATGGTCTTGCAAGCCTTCGTGATGCTGACAAATCCGCCGCCGTCCTGCTGATGATGGAGGTCTGGGACGAGGCCACTTATGTTAAACACCATAAGCAAAAAATCGCGCTTATACTCTCTGCCATGCGCCACTTCGCGGCCGAATTGCGCGAAGCCGGCTGGCAAGTCGATTACATCAAGCTAACCGATCCCGACAACGCTGGCAGTTTCACAGGCGAGCTTGCCCGCGCAATCGAACGCCATGACCCCGCCGCTATCCGCGCTGTCGAAGCAAGCGAGTGGCGGGTGCGCGAGGCGCAAGAGCAATGGGCCGACAAATTTGCCTGCTCGGTCAAAATATTGCGCGATGATCGCTTCATTTGCACAGCTGCCGAGTTTAACGACTGGGCTGAGGGCCGCAAAGAATTGCGCATGGAGTTTTTCTATCGCGAGATGCGCAAGAAAACCGGCCTTTTAATGCAAGAGGATGGCAAACCCATCGGCGGTGCGTGGAATTTTGACGCAGAGAACCGCGCCTCGCCCGATAAGAATATGTCCCCCCCGCCTACGCCCAAATTCACTCCCGATGTTGTGACGCAGGAGGTCATGGCATTGGTGGATGAGCGCTTTGGCGAGCATTTCGGCACTCTTGCTGGCTTTCATTGGCCAGTGACCCGCAAAGAGGCTTTGCAAGCAGCCGACGCTTTCTTTGCCGAGCGGCTGACCGAGTTTGGCAAATATCAGGACGCCATGGTCCATGGTTCAGACGATCTGTTCCACTCCATGCTTTCAACCAGCCTTAATTGCGGGCTGCTCGATCCGCTTGAATTGTGCCAGCGGGCAGAGGCGGCCTATGCGGCGGGCGATGCTCCGCTCAATTCGGTTGAGGGATTTATCCGGCAAATCATTGGCTGGCGCGAATATGTGCGCGGCTTTTACTGGCATCAAATGCCCAGCCTAGCAGAGGCCAACGAACTGGAGGCGATACGGCCCCTGCCCGAGTTCTATTGGACGGGCGAAACCGACATGCGCTGCATGGCAGACTGCATTCGCACCACTCATGATGATGCCCATGCGCACCATATTCAGCGGCTCATGGTGCTCGGCAATTTTGCTTTGCTAGCAGGCATCAACCCGCAAGATGTCGAGGATTGGTATCTTGCTGTTTACGCCGATGCTTATGATTGGGTGGAGCTTCCCAATGTGGCGGCCATGGTGCTCTATGCCGATGGCGGGATGCTGGCGAGCAAGCCCTATGCGGCAAGCGGAAACTACATCAATAAGATGAGCGATTATTGCAAGGAATGCAGCTATTCACCCGCGAAGAAAACCGGCGAAGGGGCTTGCCCGTTCAACCCGCTCTATTGGCACTTTATGGACCGCCACCGAGAGCGTCTGTCAAAGAACCACAGGATCGGGCGGATTTACGCCACTTGGGACCGGATGGGCGAAGAAAAGCAGCGCGATTATCTGGAGAGCGCGGACCGTTTTCTAGGGAAACTCAAGCCCGCGAGCAAAGGCTGGGCGCGTTGAAGACGGGCCCGCGCGCTTAGAACAGTTCTGGCTCTTTTGGGCCGACGCCCTCGCGCTTCAACAATTCGCGCTTGATCTTAGGCCCATAGGCATAGCCGCCGATAGAGCCATCCGCCTGCACAACGCGGTGGCACGGGATCAGCACAGCAATGTTGTTCGCGCCATTGGCGCTGCCGACGGCTCGGCTGGCCTTAGGATTGCCCAGCATGGCTGCTTGCTCGCCATAGCTGCGCGTTTCGCCAGCCGGAATTTCGCGCAATGCCTGCCAGCAGCGTTGCTGAAAAGCGGTCCCTTTCACATCGAGCGGAATGTCAGCCGCGCCGCTCAATGAAGGGCTTTCAACCGCTTGAGTCACAGCCTCGAACAGCGCCCGA
The DNA here is from genome assembly GCA_964613105.1 of uncultured Porphyrobacter sp. Classification (GTDB taxonomy): domain Bacteria; phylum Pseudomonadota; class Alphaproteobacteria; order Sphingomonadales; family Sphingomonadaceae; genus Erythrobacter. Next base: position 3,477 of record CAZTFZ010000170.1, read on the forward strand.
AACTCCGTGCCGCCCTGCACCAACTCAGCCTTGGGAAAGCGAGCGCGCAATTCATCCTCGCCCTCGTTAAAGGCAAGGCAGCACACGCCAATATCTGTCGCTGCGACCAGCATTGCGCCAAGCGTTGTGTCAATCACGCTCCAATGCACGCGTCGCCCCTCGCCGCCATTTTTCCAATCACTCGGCGTCATGCCCAACTTCCCTTCAGTGCCAGCATAAAAGCGGCTGGGCGCTTCATAGCCCGCATCGTAAATCGCGTCACTCACCCGTTCAGCGCCGGTGAGCGCGGCCTTTGCAGCCTCCTCGCGTAGGGCCCGTGCATAAGCGGCAGGCGACAAGCCAACGGACCTTTTGAAGACGCGCTGGAAATGGCTGGGGGAATAGCCTGTTTGCGATGCAAGAGCGGACAAAGTGCTGGCTTTGCCGGAACGAATGGCCTCCACCGCTTTCAGAACCGCGGCCTCGTCGCGGGCCACATCATCGGGCAAGCAGCGCTTGCATGCGCGCAGGCCAGCGCGCCTTGCCGCAGCTCCATCGGCGAAAAAACGCACATTCTTGCGGGCCGGATGGCGTGCAGCGCAGCTAGGGCGGCAATAGATGCCAGTGCTGAGCAC
>CAZTFZ010000171.1:0-4076 GCA_964613105.1 uncultured Porphyrobacter sp.
TCAAGCCCGATTTCCTCGAAGATTTCCTTATCTTCCGCCCATTTCTCGCTGACCTTTACGTGCAAGAACAAATGCACCTTCTGGCCCAAAATCTCAGCCAGTTCCGCCCGAGCAGCCTCGCCAATGGCCTTGATCCTTTGGCCGCCTTTGCCCAGCACAATCGGCTTTTGACTGTCGCGAGCGATCACGATTTGCTGGCGGATTTCAACGCTGCCATCCTTGCGCTGTTCATAGCTTTCTGCCCGCACAGCCGTGTCGTAAGGCAATTCCTCATGAAGCTGCTCATAGACTTGTTCGCGGGTGATCTCGGTCGCAAGATGGCGTTCAGAGGCGTCGGAGACTTGATCCTCGGGGTAATGCCACGGCCCCTCGGGCATGAGCGCTGCCAGCGCATCCTTCAATTCCGCAACCCCGTCGCCGGTTAGAGCCGACACAAAGTAAATCTCGGCAAATTCGCATTTCGCCGCCAAATCTTCAGCCAGCGCCAGCAGCGGCTCTTTTGTGGCTTTATCGACCTTGTTGAGCACGAGGATTTTGCGCTCAGGCCGTTTCGCTAGGTTCTCGATCAGCGGCTCAAGCTCGTGGCGGCGCTGCTTGATCGGATCGACCAGCAATAGCACAGCATCAGCCGCGCTCGCGCCATCCCAAGCCGCGCTGACCATGGCCCGGTCGAGCCTGCGCTTAGGCTCAAAAATACCCGGCGTATCGACGAGGATCATCTGCGTGTTGGCCTGAGGGCCGTCATGCAGAGCAATGCCCAGCATCCGCGCCCGTGTGGTTTGCGCCTTGCGGCTGGTGATCGCGACCTTTTGTCCGACCAGCGCATTCACCAGCGTAGATTTGCCCGCATTGGGCGCGCCCAAAACGGCGACAACCCCGCAGCGGCTTTGCATTGCGTTACTCAACCGAATTCCTCCATAAAGGCGCGCGCGGCGGCCTTTTCTGCGGCTTGTTTGCTGCTTGCTTCTGCTTGAGCAGCGCCGACATTGTGTATGCTGACTTGAACGGTGAAACGCGCTGCGTGATCGGGGCCAGAGCGGTCGATGACGACATATTCAGGCGGGCGGCGCTGATTGCCAGCGGCCCATTCTTGCAGAGCGCTTTTGGGATGTTTTTGTGCGCCAGCATCGCCTTGCAAGGGCACTTCCCAAAGCGTGTGAATAAGGTCGCGGGCGCTTGCATAGCCATGCTCTACATAATGCGCGCCAAGCAGGGCCTCCATTACGTCGCCAAGGATATTCTCGCTCTCGCGGCCCCCGTCGGAATGGGCTTGGGCGGAAATGCGGATGATCGGGCCAAGGCCAATATCGCGCGCAATCCTTGCGCACATGGCGCGGCTGACCAGAGCGTTGAGGCGCTGCGACAATTGGCCTTCTGCCGCCTTGCTATGGACAAACAGCCAATCGGCAATCGAGAGCCCCAGCACGCGGTCACCCAAAAATTCGAGCCGCTGGTAGTCCTCTGCCTCGCTAAGGCTGCCATGGGTTAGCGCCGCTCGCCACAAAGCGTGAGCGCCCACGACAAAGCCATGCGTTTTGAGCCATGCGAGCGCCTCTGGCTCTATCAGGCTGGTATTGTCAGTCATAAACCCATTCCAATTCGGTCCCAGCGCGCCGCGCTAAACCATGTCCATGGCTTATGCCATTCAGCGCTGCCATCGGTGGACCAGATGATGATGCTGGCCCTTGCGACCAGCAAATCCTTGGAGACAAAGCCAACGCCTGCTTGTGATGCAGCATCAAAGCGGCTGTCTTGGGAATTGTCGCGATTGTCACCCATTACGAACAGCTGGTCCTGCGGCACAGTGACGGGGCCAAAATTGTCCGCAAAGGATGGCCCTAGGTCAATCACGGGATAGGCCTCTCCGCTAGGCAAAACCTCTTGCGCTTGCGGGTAGGAACAGTCGCTTTGCGGCTCATTTTTCCCGTTCATGTCTCGCCCGGTCCTTTCTGGCCCGCGCAGGCTTTCTATTTCGATGCGTGGATGGCAGCCAGTATTGGGAGAGACAGTGATTTCAGCATCGGGTAAATCGTCATAGCGCAGGGCTACGCCATTCAGCACGATGCGGCCTTCGACCACGGCCAAAGTGTCCCCCGGCAAGCCGACAACACGCTTGATATAGTCTGTGCCATCGACCGGATGCTTGAAAATCGCAATATCGCCGCGTTCGGGCAAATCGCCGCCAATGCGCCCGTCAATGATCTGCGCCCCAAAAGGCATTGAGTAATTGGAATAGCCATAGGGCCATTTCGCCGCGAGCAGGAAATCGCCATTCATCAAATTGGGCAGCATGCTCTCGCTCGGGATAGAGAAGGGCGAGAACAGCAATATCCGAAAGGCGAGGACGACCAGCACCAGCTTTGTGCTGAACCAGATGAGGCTGCCGCTTTTCTTGGCGTGTTGCGCCCCAGTCGCAGCCCCAGTCGCGGTCTCGTTTCTATCGTCACGCAATGATGCGCCAGAAGCGCTCGCGGGCTGAGCCCCTTTCGGCGCGATTGCGGGCTTTTCATCCATGGCCACAGCCCCTAACGCCAGCAGGACGCTCACGAAAGGACTTTCGCACCCATGTCTTCCTCTACCACCGCTATTTGGACACAATTGCGCGAATTGCCGCAGCCAAGCCTTGCTGAACTGTTTGCAGGGTCCGCAGGCGGGGATGCTCGGGTCAAGGCCTTGTCAGCAAGGATCGAATGGGCGCAAGCGGATGCGCCAGAGGCCTCAGAGGCGGGGGCCAAACCAGGCCTCAGCGGGATAACTTTCGATTGGTCGAAAACCCATCTTGATGAGGCAGTGCTGAGCGCTTTTGAAGAGCTGGCCGCCACCCAAGATTTCGCTTCTAAGCGCGCTGATTTGCTAAGCGGCGCTGCGATCAATGTGACCGAAGGACGCTCTGCCACGCACACTGCCCAGCGCGGCAGCGGGTCAGAGGCCGATGTCGAAGAAGCCCGCGCGCTCCATGCAAGAATGAAATTGCTGGTGGAGGCAATCCATGAGGGCGCTTTGGGAGAGGTTAAGCACCTCATCCACATTGGCATTGGCGGCAGCGCTCTTGGCCCAGCGATGGCCTTGGATGCGCTCACCCGCGACTTGGCGCTGGTCGATGTGCATGTCGTCTCTAACATTGACGGGCTCGCATTAGAGCAAGCCTGTGCTCAGTGCGATCCGGCAACCACCATGATTGCGATTGCGAGCAAGACCTTCACCACAATCGAAACCATGACCAATGCGACAAGCGCGCTGAAATGGCTGGCAGAAAACGGGGTGGATGACCCATCGGGCCGCGTGGTTGCTCTTACCGCAAGCCCCGACAAGGCGACCCAATGGGGCGTTGATGAAACCCGCGTCCTGCCATTCCCGGAAAGCGTTGGCGGGCGCTATTCCTTATGGTCGAGCATTGGCTTTCCGCTGGCGATAGCGATTGGCTGGGATGAATTTGCCGAGATGCTGGCAGGCGCAGATGCGGTTGACCGGCACTTTGCCGAGACTGACGGACGCGATAATCTGTGCCTGCGCGCAGCCTTTGCTGATTTGTATTACGCGCGGGTTCGCGGCTGTCAGACGCGCGGATGTTTTGCCTATGACGAACGCTTGGCGCAATTGCCCGACTATCTCCAGCAGCTTGAGATGGAGAGCAATGGCAAAAGCGTGACCTCTGCTGGCGAGGCGGTGGACGGCCCCACCGCGCCGATCACATGGGGCGGGGCTGGCACGGATGCTCAGCATGCCGTGTTCCAATTGCTCCACCAAGGCACGCATATGGTTCCGGTTGATTTCATCGCGAGCATTGCGCCGGGTGATGATCTGGACCCTGCACACCACCGCATATTGCTCACCAATTGCTTTGCGCAAGGGGCCGCCTTGATGGAAGGCGGGAATATGTCAGATGATGGCGACCCTGCGCGCGCCTTTCCCGGCAATAGGCCCAGCGCAACCATGCTGTGCGATGATTTGGATGCAGCGACCTTGGGCGCTCTCATTGCCTTTCACGAGCATCGCACCTTTGCCAATGCGGCGCTTATGGGGATCAATCCGTTTGATCAATTTGGCGTGGAATTGGGCAAGAAAATGGCCAATGA
>CAZTFZ010000172.1:0-2652 GCA_964613105.1 uncultured Porphyrobacter sp.
GATGGCGGTGTGCCCTTGCTGCTCGCGCGCGGCAGAGTGAACGGCTCTGGGCTGATTTCTGCCGATGAAACCAGCTTTACTGGCGAGGCGAATGGGCGCGGGCTTTCCTATGGCGGGCTGTTTATCGGACGCTTTGCAGCCCAAGGCGAGCTTCGCGATGGTGTTGGCAAAGTCGATGCCTCTCTGGCGGGCCGCAGGGGCAGCAGTTTCCGGCTCGACCTCACTTCCTCGCTTACGCCAGACCGGATTGCTTTGGCGGCCAAGGGCGAGTTTGCTGGCCGAGCGATTTCCATGCCGCGCCGCGCCGTTCTAACCCGCGCAAACACAGCCGCTGGCGGATGGCGGCTCGCACCAACACAGGTCAGTTTCGGACGCGGCGGGATGATTGCCTCTGGCCTGTTTGGCGGCGATGACTTGTCCGCCAATTTGCAGTTAAACCAGATGCCGCTCTCGCTGATTGATCTGGCCTATGCGGATTTGGGGCTGGGCGGCAGCATTTCGGGCGAGATTGCTTATTCTGCCCCAAGCGGCGGCCTGCCCAGCGGCAGCGCCAAAGTGCTGATCGATGATCTTGAGCGAGCAGGCTTGGTCTTATCTTCGCGCCCTGTCGATATCGCCTTGGTGAGCGAGCTTCGCGGCAATCGCTTCGATTTGCGCGCTCAGTTTGACAACCCCGATATCAAACGCGGGCGGCTGCGCGCCAGAATCGCCAATATGCCCTCTCGCGGAACGCTGGATCAGCGGCTTCGGGCGGGCAATTTGGACGGGCATTTGCGCTTTGATGGCGCGGCTGAAAGCCTGTGGCGCTTGGCGGGCATAGAAGCGTTTGACCTTACCGGTCCTGTTGTCATCAGCGCCAATGCAACCGGCTCTATCGCAGACCCCAAGGTCACAGGCGACGTAGCAAGCGACAATCTGCAAGTGCAAAGCACTCTGTCGGGCACTGAGGTCAGGGACGTTAGCGCTCGCGGGCGGTTTGCAGGATCGCGGCTGCGGCTCACGCGCTTTGCTGGAACCACGCCGGGCGGCGGCAGCGTATCGGGCAGCGGGACGGTGGACCTTTCCGATTTGGGCGAGCGGGTTAGCGGCAGAACGGTCGAAGTGCGCGGGCCGCGCTTTGATTTGCGGATTGCCGCCTCGCGCGCAAGATTGCTCGATGCCAATGGCCTCTCAGCGACGATTTCTGGTCCTTTGCGGATATTGTCGGACGGGCTGAGCGGGACGATTGCGGGCAAGCTCACGATCAATCGCGCAAGCTGGGCCTTGGGTGCGGCGGCCGAGGATTTGAGCGTTCCAGTCATCGCCACGCGTGAGATCAATTTCCCTGATGATGTGGAGCAGGGCGCAGCCGCCAGCCGCCCATGGCGCTATCTCATCAATGCCACAGGACGCAGCCGGATCGATGTTGATGGCCTTGGCCTTGATAGCGAGTGGGGTGCAGATATTCGCCTTCGCGGAACCACCAGTGCGCCCCGTATTGGTGGGCAAGCGACGATGGTTCGCGGCATCTATTCCTTTGCTGGCACACGGTTTGAACTGACCAAAGGCGAAATTGGCTTTGATGAGACGACCGCGATTGACCCAAGGCTTGATATTGTCGCTGAGACGCAGGCCGATGATCTGGATGTCGCAGTTAATGTGAAGGGCAATGCCTTGCAGCCAGAGATCAGCTTCACCTCTAACCCTGCTCTGCCCGAGGAAGAATTGCTCGCGCGGCTGCTCTTCGGCGGATCAATCACCAATCTCTCGGCGACCGATGCGCTGCAATTGGGCTCTGCTTTGGCGAGCCTTCGCGGCGGTGGCGGGCTTGACCCGATCAACCAATTGCGCAGCGCCATTGGGCTTGACCGGCTGCGGATTGTCGGCGCAGACCCAGCGCTGGATCGCAGCACAGGCATTGCGGTGGGCAAGAATATCGGGCGCAAATTCTATATCGAGCTCATCACTGATGGCCGCGAATATTCCGCCACTGAGGTCGAGTTTAGGATCACCAATTGGCTCTCGCTCTTGGGTTCGGTTTCGACCATTGGCCGCGATAGCATTGAGGCAGAGATTAGCCGCGATTATTGATTGAGCCGGTTTGCTTGTTTGGGCTGCTCTGCACGGGCTGCCCCTTCAAAAAGCCAGCCCCTAAAAGCCCGAACGATAGAGCTTAGCCTCGGCCCGCCGCCTGCGAGAAAGGCCCTTCATCACGCGGCCCCCTGCGCGGTTCCAGCGGGCAAATTCGCGCGTTGCTCCCTCGAAATCGCCCGCCTTGTGCTTGCGGGTCAGGGTCGCTCTGCCGATTGCTCCGGTGTTGTAGTGAAAGCTGACGAGCGCATCGAACTGCTTTTGGCTGCACTCAGCCCCATCGAGCGCTCGGGTGACATCAGCAGCATAGATTTTGAGGTCTTGGCTCAAGCGAGCGTCGCATTGTTCCTGCGTCCAGATGAGGCCCCTGCCTATACGCTTGCGGTTGGGTTTTGCGGCTGCGCTCTTATCGACAAGCCCGGTTGCGCCCCAGCCAATTGTCCATGGCTCTGCGCCAGTGCCGGGGTCGGGATAGGCCTCGATTAAGCCGTCGCTGCGCCGCTTTGCGCAGCCCTCGAACAATTTGATGAGCGATGTGCCCTCTTCTCCGATCTCGCGCGTTGTTCTTGTGCCTGTTTTGGG
>CAZTFZ010000172.1:2752-4051 GCA_964613105.1 uncultured Porphyrobacter sp.
AGAATTGGAAGCTGAGGAATTGGGCATGGGGGACACCTCTTTTGATGGCGGAGAATGAAGAGGCGCATGGATTAGGCAGAAAAATCACAAGTAGGAAAATGGTTTTTTGCCGATTGCCGCAAAGAACACTCTGGCCATCGACACATTTCGACGCACAAAGAAGCGCGCAAAACAACTGTTCGCCGCATCCATTTAACGCATTGTCTTTCCCTAGCGTAAAGCGCAGCCCCCTGTTCATCTAGCAGACAGGTGAAGGTTAACAATTAGCCAGCTGTGCATTTCCTTGGGTGGGCCATTGTCGCGCCAATCGACTGATATTACCCAGAAATGGCCAAAACCGGTGTGCTTCACCGCGACCAATTAACTGCCGAATTTAGCACAGCCTTCTAGCGGTGCTTTCAAAAAGGAGTAACGCAGATGCGTCTCATTTCTAAATCCCCCAAAACCACTCTTCTTATTGCTTCGCTCGCTCTTGCAGCGCCTGCGAGCATCTCTGCCCAACTCAATGGTGATATTCTTGTCGAAGGCGAACGCCAGCTTAGCGGTGCTGAACTGCTCGCCAGCCTTCCCGAAGGGCCAGAGGTTGAAGGCGTTATCTCAGCGCGCAATGGCAATCGCATTCAAGTGACCGCTACCGATGGTTCGAACACCGTTGTCGAAGTCAATGAAGCGACCCGTATCCGCGCCACGAAGGGCCTGCTTGGCCTGCGCCGTGACAAGCTCGATACCAGCTCTTTGCTGAACGGCCTGCCGGTTGCGATCAAGACTGTGCAGGGCGGCGGCGCTTTGTATGCTAGCTCAATCAAGCTGAGCAGGGGCGATCTTGAAACGGCCAATATGATCCGTGCGGGCACAAGCCAAGGCTTTGCCGAGCAAACCGCTGCGACAGAGGCTTTGCGCGGGCGTTTGGGTGATATTGACCAATATAACGTCAAGAGCGTGACCAATGTCTATTTCGACAGTGGCCGCACGGCTTTGTCGGAAAGCGGCAAGGCGGAACTGTGCAACACGGCAAGCGCTGCGGATCAGACCAATAATGCGCTTTTGCTGGTGGTTGGCTATACCGATTCCACGGGCAGCGCAGAGGTGAACCAACGCCTGAGCGAAAAGCGTGCGAGCCGCGTGGTCAACTATCTGCAACAGGCTTGCGGTTGGAAGCCTTATCGGATGCTCACGCCTACGGGTCTTGCAACAGCTGACCCTGCGGCCAGCAATGAGACTGCTGCTGGTAAAGCGCAAAATCGCCGCGTTGCGGTGAATGTGCTGGTTAGCAAGAGCGTCGACGGGCTCTAGGCTTTT
>CAZTFZ010000173.1:0-4049 GCA_964613105.1 uncultured Porphyrobacter sp.
CTGAGGCTGTGGAAGCGGCTCCTGCTGCTGAAGCACCAGTTGCTGAAACTGCGGCGGCTGATACTCCGGCTGAAACGCCAGCTGCTGAGGCCGATGCCCCAGCCAGCGACGACAATAAGGAGGGCTGATCCGATGAAGGTGAAGGTCCAAAAAATCGACGGCAAGGCCTCGGGCGACATCGAATTGAACGATGCAGTCTTTGGTGTTGAGCCGCGTGCTGACATTTTGCACCGTGTGGTGACATGGCAGCTTGAAAATCGCCGTGCGACCGCGCGTCCTACTCGGGAGCGTTCAGATGTAGCGCGCACCGGTAAGAAGTTCGGCGCGCAAAAGGGTTCAGGTGGCGCTCGTCACGGTGCTCGCTCTGCTCCGATCTTTATCGGCGGTGGTAAAGCGCATGGTGCTCGCAAGCGTGACTTTAACCAGTCGCTCAATAAGAAAATCCGCGTTCTTGGCTTGAAGATGGCTCTGTCCACTCGCGCTAAAGAGGGTTTGGTTGTTGTCGACAGTCTTTCCTTGAAGGACGCTAAGACGCAGGCTCTTAAGGCTCAGTTCGACAAGGCTGGCCTTGCTGGCAAGGTCTTGGTGGTTGACGGCGAGAGCGTTGATGAGGGCTTCAAGCTTGCATCAAACAATCTGCCGGGCATCAATGTGATGCCAGCGCAAGGCGTCAATGTGTATGACATTCTAAAGCACGACACGCTGATCCTTACTAAGGATGCGGTCGCTAAGCTGGAGGCGCGGTTCAATGGCTAAGCAAGAAATTGATGCACGTCACTATGACGTGATCCTCGCCCCGCATATCACTGAGAAATCCACCTTGGCTTCCGAGTACAATGCGGTTGTTTTCAAAGTGGCATCCAGTGCGACTAAGCCGCAGATTAAAGAGGCTGTCGAGGCGATCTATGCTGACCAGAAGGTCAAGGTAGAGCGCGTCAATACGATCAACCTCAAAGGCAAGGTCAAGCGCTGGAAGGGCAAACCCTATAAGCGCAATGATGTGAAGAAGGCGGTTGTGACCCTTGCTGAAGGGTCTTCGATCGACATCACGGAAGGTGTTGTCTGATGGCACTTAAGAATTACAAACCAACCAGCCCAGCGCGCCGCGGCCTTATTCTGGTCGACAAGTCTGGCTTGTTTAAGGGTAAGCCTGTCAAAGCGCTTACCGAAGGCAAGCGTAAGACCGGTGGCCGCAACAATAAGGGCCATGTCACATCGCGCGGCATTGGCGGCGGTCATAAGCAGAAATATCGCTTCATCGACTTTAAGCGCCGCAAATGGGACGTTGAAGGCACGATTGAGCGGATCGAATATGATCCCAACCGCACGGCCTTTATTGCTCTCATTAAATATGCCGATGGCGAGCAGGCCTATATCATTTGCCCGCAGCGAGTGAATGTCGGTGACAAGGTTATCGCTGGCGAAAAGACCGATACAAAGCCTGGTAATGCCATGCTCTTGGGTCAGATGCCAGTGGGTACGATTTGCCACAATGTTGAAATGAAGCCGGGCAAGGGCGGTCAAATCGCTCGCGCTGCGGGTTCCTACGTTCAGCTTGTGGGCCGCGACCGCGGCATGGTCATCATGCGCCTTAACAGCGGCGAGCAGCGTTACCTGCGCGCCGATTGCATGGGCACTGTTGGCGCTGTGTCGAACCCCGACAATCAGAACCAAAACTTGGGCAAGGCAGGCCGCAAGCGTTGGATGGGCGTTAAGCCTCTCACACGCGGTGTTGCCAAGAACCCGGTTGATCACCCTCATGGTGGCGGTGAAGGCCGTACCTCTGGTGGTCGTCACCCGGTTACGCCTTGGGGCAAGCCGACTAAGGGTGCTCGTACCCGTAAGAATAAGCAGACGGACAAGATGATCATCCGTTCGCGTCACGCGAAGAAGAAGAGGTAATCCGACATGGCTCGTTCCATCTGGAAAGGTCCGTTTGTTGAGCTCAGCCTGCTTAAGAAGGCTGAAGAAGCACAAGAAAACGGTGGCCGCGCGCCGATCAAGACTTGGTCGCGCCGCAGCACAATCTTGCCGCAATTCGTGGGACTTACGTTCAACGTCTATAACGGCAATAAGTTCATCCCCGTCTCGGTTTCCGAAGAGATGGTTGGACATAAGCTTGGTGAGTTTTCGCCCACGCGAACATTCCCCGGCCATGCGTCCGACAAGAAGGGTAAGCGCTAATGGGCAAGGCAAAATCACCACGCCGCGTCGCTGATAACGAAGCTTTGGCTGTCGGAACCTCGATCCGTGGTTCTGCGCAAAAGCTGAACCTTGTGGCGGAATTGATCCGCGGCAAGAAGGTTGAAGAGGCTTTGAACATCCTCTCCTTCTCTAAGCGTGCGATGGCCCGCGATGCGAGCAAGGTTCTTGCGTCCGCTGTCGCGAATGCAGAAAACAATCACAATCTGGATGTCGATGCGCTGATCGTGGCGGAAGCCTCGGTCGGTAAAGCGATCACCATGAAGCGGTTCCACACACGTGGTCGCGGCAAGTCTACGCGCATTCTAAAGCCGTTTAGCAAGCTGCGCATTGTGGTCCGTGAAAGCGAGGAAGCGTAAGATGGGTCAGAAGAGTAATCCGATCGGTCTGCGCCTGCAGATTAACCGCACTTGGGACAGCCGCTGGTATGCGGAAGGGCGCGATTATGCGTCTTTGCTCAAGGAAGACATTGCAATCCGCAAATTCATCCTTGCAACTGTGCCCCAAGCGGCCATTTCCAAGGTTGTTATTGAGCGTCCTGCCAAATTGTGCCGCATATCAATCTATGCAGCCCGTCCCGGTGTTATCATCGGCAAGAAGGGCGCAGACATCGAGAAGCTGCGCAGCAAGCTTGCGACCATGACCGACAGCGAAGTGAAGCTCAACATTGTTGAAATTCGCAAGCCAGAGATCGACGCGAAATTGGTTGCACAAGGCATTGCCGATCAGCTTATCCGCCGTGTGGCTTTCCGCCGCGCGATGAAGCGGGCGGTGCAATCGGCTCTGCGTTTGGGCGCTGAGGGCATTAAGATCGTCTGCGGTGGCCGTCTTGGCGGCGCAGAGATCGCTCGCGTTGAATGGTACCGTGAAGGCCGCGTGCCTTTGCACACATTGCGCGCCAATGTTGACTATGCCGAAGCCGAAGCGCTCACCGCTTATGGCATTATCGGGATTAAGTGCTGGATCTTTAAGGGCGAGATTCTTGCTCATGATCCGACCGCTCAAGACAGGCTGATGATGGAAGCGCAAACTTCCGGCGTCCGTCCTGCTCGTTGATTTGCGCAAGATAGAGAAAAGCTATGCTGCAACCTAAGAAAACGAAATACCGCAAGGCCTTTAAGGGCAAGATCAAGGGCGACGCCAAGGGCGGCACGACTTTGAACTTTGGTTCTTACGGGCTTAAGGCGCTTGAGCCTGAGCGGATCACCGCACGCCAGATCGAAGCGGCTCGCCGTGCGATCACGCGTCACATGCGTCGTCAAGGTCGCTTGTGGATCCGCGTCTTTCCTGATGTGCCAGTGTCGAAAAAGCCTGCCGAAGTGCGTCAGGGTAAAGGCAAGGGCTCTGTCGAGTTTTGGGCTGCACGGGTTAAGCCTGGCCGCATCCTGTTTGAACTCGATGGTATTCCGGGGCCTCTCGCTGCCGAAGCTTTTGAGCGTGCTGCGATGAAGCTGCCGATTAAAACTAAGGTTGTTGCCCGGCTTGGTGACACTTCTCACTTGGGAGGCGAATAATGGCCAAAGCGACCACTAAGACAGAAGATCTTCGCCAAAAGAGCGACGACCAGCTTTCAGAAGAGCTGACCGCGCTGAAGCGTGAGGCGTATAATCTGCGCTTTCAAGCCGCGACCAATCAGCTGGAAGCGCCTGCGCGCGTCCGCGAGGTCCGCCGCACGATCGCCAAGATCAAAACATTGCAGGCTGAGCGGTCAAAAACCGCTGCGGCGGCTAAGGCTTAAAGGAAGAGACTATGCCCAAGCGTATTTTGGTCGGGACCGTCACCTCCGACAAGACTGACAAGACTGTGACCGTGAAGGTCGAGCGCAAGGTGAAGCACCCGCTTTACGG
>CAZTFZ010000174.1:0-4039 GCA_964613105.1 uncultured Porphyrobacter sp.
CCCTGCACCTGTGCGAGCGCCTAAGCGGTTTTTGAGCCTCGCTCGCAATGCCGCTTTGCATTCCGATCCGGAGCGTTTTGCGCTGCTTTATCGTCTCTTGTGGCGGCTCCAAACGAGGCCGGGGATCATGCAGGATAAGGCCGATCACGATGTCTGCCGCGTGCAAGAGCTTGATAAGAATGTGCGCCGCGATAGCCACAAGATGCACGCCTTTGTGCGCTTTCGCTGTGTCGGCCCAGAAGCGCCAGATAAAGAGGGGATTGGCAAAGAGGGGGCAGGCGATGCGCATTACGTCGCATGGTTTGAGCCAGAGCATCATATCCTGCGCGCCAATGCGAGCTTTTTCATGCGCCGCTTTGCCAATATGCGCTGGTCAATTCTCACCCCGCAAGGCAGCCTTTATTGGGATGGCAAGACTATGCATGAGGGCCCCGCTGCCCAGTACTCTGATGCTCCCAGCGATGACCCGACAGAGGATTTGTGGCGCGCCTATTATGCCTCGATCTTTAATCCAGCGCGGCTCAAAGTCTCGGCAATGCTGTCGGAAATGCCGAAGAAATATTGGAAGAATATGCCCGAGGCTGAGCTTATCCCTCAGCTGATTGCAGGGGCCCAATCGCGCGAGGCGACGATGGTGACGGCGGGCGCTGAAAAGAGGGCAGAACGTCCGCGCAGCCTGCTCGAAGTGAAGGAGCAAGTGCGCAATTGCCGCGCTTGCGTGATTGCCGATTGCAATACGAGAGCGGTGATGGGCGAGGGGCCAAAGAGCAAGGGACCAGAAGGTGGTCCAGAAGAGGGCGCTCATCACGCATCGCTCATGATTGTCGGCGAACAGCCCGGCGATAAAGAGGAGCTGGCGGGCAGGCCTTTCGTTGGACCTGCAGGGCAATTGCTTGACGTGCATTTGAGCCTCGCGGGGATTGATCGCGAGGGGGCCTATGTCACCAATGCGGTCAAACATTTCAAACATAGGATGGAGCAGACAGCGCGCGGTAAAAGGCGCATTCACCAAACGCCAACGGCCAAGGAAATTGACCATTGCCGCTGGTGGTTGGAGGCCGAGCGCGCAATTGTTCAACCGCGCCTTGTGCTGGCATTGGGGGCAAGCGCGGCGCGAGCCATTTTGGGCAAGACGGTGAATGTGACGGCGCTGCGCGGGCAGGCTTTGCCGCTCGATATTGCGGCTGACGCTGAGGGCGATACAGCGGGTCCAAGAGAGTTATGGGCAAGCGAGCTATGGGTCACCGCTCACCCTTCTTATATGTTGCGGCTTGAAGGGGCTGCGCGGCTTGAGCAAGAGCGCTTGTTTGCCGCCGATTTGGCAGCGGTTAAAGCGCGGCTTGAAGAGTTGCAGACGGACCTTGCAAGCTCCCAATATCGCGTCCCATCCGTCGCAGCCCAAGCCGAGCCAGGCTAGTGATATGCCCGAGGCTCCGCTCACCCCCGCGAAACGCACGGTTGCGTTTGATCCTGATGCGATAGAGCCGCCGCCCAAGGCCAGCTTTGTCGAGCTTGGTCTGGTGTCCTGCTTCAGTTTTTTGCGCGGCGCCTCTGACGCGGTTGATCTGGTGCAGGCCGCGCGCGAGGCGGGCTATGATGCCATTGGGATAGCGGACGCCAACTCTTTTGCTGGCGTGGTGCGGCTTCATACAGAGGCGAAGAAGGCCAAATTGCGCCCCGTCATTGGCACTCGGATTGAGACAGCGGAGGGCTTGGCCTTTCTGGCCTACCCCAAGTCGCGCAGTGGCTATGGCCAATTGTGCAGCCTCATCAGCGCGGGGCGGATGGGCAAGCTCGATGGTGAATGGCAGGAGAAGGGCGTTTGCGACATTTCGCTTGCGATGCTGATCGAGCATTGCGGCGCAGATGCAGACTCAACGCCAGCAAATGACGTCCAGCTGATTGCGCTGCCACCTGACGATTTGAGCGAAGTCTTCACTGTTCCTGCTTTCTCAAGCAATGTGGTGGAGATTTCGGGCGGCGCAGATCAAAGAAACACGTTCGAAGCCTCTTTTGAAGAGCTGCTCACCCACCTTTGCAAGCATCTGCCCGGCCTCAAACACATTGCTGCAAGCTATCTTTATCGCGGCGATGATGTCGCCCGCATCGCTCGGCTTGACGCTTTGGCCAAAGCGCATGGCCTTTCCATTTTGGCGAGCAATGATGTGCATTACCATGGCCCAGAGCGCCGCCCTTTGCACGATGTCATGACCGCGATCCGCCATAAGACCACGGTTGCGCGCGCTGGCACAATCCTCAATCCCAATGCCGAGCGCCATTTGAAAAGCCCGGCCGCGATGGAGCGCCTTTTTGCAAAATGGCCTCACGCGATTGCGGCAGCGCGCGCGGTGGCCGATGCTTGTCAGTTTGATTTGGAGGAGCTCGCTTATGAATATCCGCGCGAGATTTACCCCGATGGTGTGAGCCCGCAAGACTATTTGGTGCAAGAGGTGTGGGCGGGGGCCAAGCGGCGCTATCCCAAGCACACGCACCCCTCGGGCGTTCCGCAAACGGTGGCGGAAACCTTGGAGCGCGAGCTTGCCCTCATCGCCAAGCTCGATCTGGCGCGCTATTTCCTGACCATCAAAAATATCGTCGATTTTGCCCGCAATGTTGACCCGCCCATCCTGTGCCAAGGGCGCGGCTCAGCGGCCAATTCTGCGGTCTGCTATTGCCTTGAAATCACCAGCGTTGACCCTGCCAAACACCAATTGCTGTTCGACCGCTTTATCTCTGAAGAGCGTAAGGAACCGCCCGATATTGATGTCGATTTTGAGCATGAGCGGCGCGAGGAAGTGATCCAATATATCTATCGCACCTATGGTCGGCACAGGGCAGGGCTGGCCGCCACCGTCATTCATTATCGCCCGCGCATGGCGATCCGCGAAGTGGGCAAGGCGATGGGGCTGTCGGCTGATGTCACAGGCGCTCTGGCTAAGACCGTCTGGGGTTCTTACGGGCGCAGCATTGGCGAGGCGCATGTCGAGGAAACGGGCATGGATTTGCGCGACCCGCATTTGCGCCGTGTGCTCAAATTGGCCGAGCAGATGATCGGCATGCCGCGCCATTTGGGCCAGCATGTCGGCGGCTTTATTCTCACCGAAAATGCACTCAGCAAAACTGTCCCGATTGGCAATGGAGCCATGCCAGAGCGCAGTTTTATCGAGTGGGATAAGGACGACATAGAGGCGCTTGGCATTCTCAAGGTCGATGTGCTGGCCTTGGGCATGCTGACCTGTATTCGCAAATGCCTCGATCTGCTGGAGGATCATTATGAGCGCCCGCTGACCTTGGCGAGCGTCCCGCGCGAGGATGCTGAAACCTATGCGATGCTGCGCAAGGGGGATTCGCTGGGCGTGTTTCAGGTGGAGAGCCGAGCGCAAATGAACATGCTGCCGCGCTTGCGCCCGCGCGAATTTTACGACCTTGTCATCCAAGTCGCGATTGTGCGGCCCGGGCCTATTCAGGGCGATATGGTCCATCCTTTCTTGAAACGGCGGCGCGGGGCAGAGCAGGTTGTGATCCCAGCGCCAGGTGCAGAACATGGCCCGCCCGATGAGCTGTCGAGCATTCTAGAGCGCACTTTGGGTGTGCCGATTTTTCAAGAGCAAGCGATGAAGATCGCGCTTGATGCTGCGAAATTCTCTAGTGCCGAGGCCAATCGCCTGCGCAAGGCCATGGCGACATTCCGTTCGCGCGGCATGGTGGATGAGCTGGAAGAGATGATGGTCGGGCGAATGGTGGCGCGCGGCTATGACCCCGACTTTGCAGCGCGCTGCTTCAATCAGATCAAGGGCTTTGGCGAATATGGTTTTCCTGAAAGCCATGCGGCAAGCTTTGCCCATTTGGTCTATGTGTCGAGCTGGCTCAAATGCCATTTTCCGGCGGCCTTTGCCTGCGCTTTGCTCAATTCCCAGCCGATGGGTTTTTACGCGCCAGCGCAGATTGTTCGCGATGCGCGCGAGCATGGGGTTGAGGTGCTGCCCGCCGATGTGAATGCAAGCGATTGGGACAATAGGCTTGTATCATTGAGCCAAGC
>CAZTFZ010000175.1:0-4035 GCA_964613105.1 uncultured Porphyrobacter sp.
TCCAAAAGCGGTCACCTAACTTATGCAGTTCTAAGCGCTATTCCGCCGCTTCGGCTTGCTGGGGCGCGAACATTTCGGCCAGCTCCGCATCATCAGCGGCCAGCAATTTCTCAACCCAGCCGTGGAACACTTGGCCGCCGCCTTCATTGCGTCCGAAAAGCACGTCTTTCATCAAGCCTGATTGCAGTGCCTCATGCTGGCGTTTGCCCGTCGCGTAATCCTCGTCGCGCACGACAATCTCTAGGAAGTCGAACTGCTCATGCGCGGATTTCACATCCTCGTCGGTTTCCGGCTGGTTCTCCATCACATAAAACTGAGTGGTGAAGCTTTCGCCCACATGGCTGCCGGGAAATAGCTGGCTGATCAGCGCGCCGCGCTGTCCGCCGCCATAAAAGCTGGCGATGGAGATATGCGGGAAGATTGTCCAAACGCCTTGAGTGAGCGAGTCGTCAGGCAATTCATCATCGCTCATTTGCGACAGGTCGAGCATTTCGTCGCTGCCGGTTTTCTGCATAAATTTTGATGGGGAGGAGAGGCGTTGGTGCGGCCCCCATGCGAAATAGTTCGCTCGGTTAAAAAAGTCCGCGCCGAATGTGTCCTTGTGCAAAACGGGAAGGTGGTAGAAATCGAGATAGCCATCATAGGCTGTCTTCCAATTGGGCCCTTCCAAAGTGCGTTGAGCAAACAAGGTCCAGTCTTTGAGACCGAAAGCATCGAGTAAAGCATCGTAATTGCAAAGGTAATCGCGGATCGATAGCTGCGAGTTTGGATCGAGCGTCGCCCATATCAGGCCAGCGCTTTCGTAAACGGGAAAGCGGGTGAGGCAGTGCTTGCTTTTGTCGATGGAGCCGAAATCCTGCGGGCTAGCGACGCCGATCAAATCGCCGTCCTGCTTGAAGGTCCATCCGTGATATCCGCAGGTGAAGCGCGCCGCATTGCCAGTTCCGCTGACGATTGGATTGCCTCGGTGCGAGCACATATTGAGGAATGCGATCACTTCGCCGTCTTTCTGGCGGGATAAGAATACGGGCACTCCGCAAATATCCATTGCTTTAAAATCGCCCGGATTGGGCAGTTCGCAGCTTGGTGCGACCATCAATGGCAGGCGACGAAAGATCTTATTCTTCTCAGCTTCGAACAGTTCAGGATCGGTGTACGCGCTGGCTGGAACGCTAACGACATCATCGGCCAATTCCATCGTATCTGCTGTGCCATGCTCGATGAGCGAGCGGGTCATTTCGATCAATTCTTGGCGTGACATAATGCAGTTCCTCTGGATGCGTGTTCGCAGCGTTTGTCTCAATCCGCTCGCATTCGTGCAATTGGCTCTTTTGAGTAGGGCGCCGTTTGGTCATGAAAAAGGCGGGCCCGTGAGGACCCGCCCTTTGAGAGAGAATTTATGTGCGCTCTAAAACTTGAAGCTAACTTCCGCGAATATCTGACGACCGCGGTTTTGGGTGAGGACGGTATCGTCCCCTCCAACCGGTAAGAATGGACGGCCACCAGAGGTGTTGATCCAAATTTCGTCAGCCAGATTGGTGCCAACTAGTGACAATTTCCATTTACCATCAATATCGCCAATCGAAGCGCGTGCATCGAATGTAACGTAACTGTCTTGGCGTAAGTCATTGAGTAGCGATTCATCGGTGAAGTAGCTGCCCGAATAGACCGCATTCCCCCCAAGGCCAAGCTCCAAAGTATTGCCCAGTGGTATCGCCCAGTCAAAGGCCATATTGCCGGACCATTCAGGAGCGCGTGAGGCTTGTCGGCCATCAAGGTTGTCGCCTTGCTCAGTTACGAACGTGTCACTGAATGTTGCGTCGAGATAGGCAATATTGGCTGACAGATTCAAACCATCAACCGGCGTGCGCCAGCCCAACTCCAGATCCACACCGGTGGTGGTAACTTCACCGGCATTCAAAGTGGAGAACTGGATCGCAACAGCGTCAAAGTTCTGCACTTGCAGATCATCAAAGACATAGCGATAGGCAGTCGCATTGACCGTAATGTTGCGATTATCAAATTGCGATTTGATGCCAATTTCACCGCCTTGCGCCGTTTCAGATTCGAAAATCAATGCTCCAAAATCACCTGATGCAGCGGCAGCACCTAGGCTTGCCGTCGGCAGCGCTGACACGTCGATACCGCCAGATTTAAAGCCTGTTTTGTACGATGCGAAGATGTTGATGTCATCGCTCGCTTGATACCTAAGGGTAACTTCTGGCGAGATATTGTCATCGTCGAACTCGATGGGACCTGAGAAGAACCCGGATGACAGGAATGCGCCGCCGCCCGACAAGAACGCGTGCACGAATGGAAGAAAGATCGTGTTGACCTTGCTTTCATCGGTATAGCGCACACCGCCTGACAATTCGAGCTGGTCGGTAATATCAAAGAATACGCTGCCGAAGAAGGAAACCGCTTCGGTGTTGGTTTCATGCCGCCGGTCGTAGTCAGTGGTGAAGCCAGTGATAGGATCGGGTGCAACCAGTGAGATATTGGCGGCTTGTTCCGCGCTTTCAAACAAGAAGTCTCTTGATTCGTAAAACGCCCCGACCATGAAATTGAAAGGTCCATCAAAGTCTGATGTGAGCCTCAACTCCTGTGTGAATTGCTCCAGTGTATTGTTTGGATCAGAACAACCCACACCAAATGGCAGAAAGCCGCCAGCGCCATCAGGCACCTGGCCGCCGTAGGAATAGCAATCATAGTCGGTGGAATCGAGATCGAGATAGCCCGATGTCGATGTCAAAGTCAGTGTGTCGGACAGATCCAAGTTCCAAAGCAAACGCCCGAAAAAAACATCTGTTTCACCAAAAGGCACGCCATTTCGGCCCGCTGCTAAAGATGGCGTCGGGATTGATGCACCCAAGGCGGCCGCTGCATCGGGTAGGAATTGCTGCTGATCGAATGCATTGCAATCATACCCTGGATCAACGACAATGCCGCCGCCCAGCAGGACAATCGGGTCTGCCACCCCATTGGCGCCGCAAGAGATATCGCCGTGGCCGATAGCGCCATCGTTCTCATTGCGCACATATTGCAGTTTGAGATTGGCATCGAACCTATCGTTATCGTCAAAGGCTAAGGTTGCCCGGCCAACAAAATTCTGGTTCCCGCGTGCGTCGCCATGGACCGTTGGTGTGCCGGGCTGAAGAGTGATGAACTCGTCAATGTCATTCCACTGCGCTGCAAGACGAATGCCTAGACTGTCGGTGATAGGGCCAGAGATATAGCCGCCGACGGTGTAGCCATTCTCTTCAAACTCATAGGAGGCCTTGCCGCCAATTTCCCAAGTTGGGGTTGGATTGGCAGACCGAATAGAGAAGACGCCCGCGGAAGCTGATTTGCCAAAGAAGAGCGATTGGGGGCCCTTCAGGACATCGATCTGTTCGGTGTCGAAAAAGCCTGACTGGACCAGCCGCATGCTTGACACTTGAACGCCGTCAAAATCAAATGCGACGGCTGAATCAAAGGATGCTGAAATGTTGGAGGAACCAACGCCGCGCAAGGAAAGCTGACCACCTGAACCTGAACCGCCAACTTGCACATTCAGTGAGGGAACGCGGCTAACCACGTCGGCAACCTGATCAACGCCGTACTTTTCGAGAACGTCGCCACTGATCGCCGTCAACGTAACAGGTACTTCTTGCAGGCTCTCATCCTGACGACGGGCTTGAACGATCATTATGTTTTCATCCATGCCGGATTCAACATTGTCTGATTGCGCCTCTTGCGCATGGGCCATACCCGAAAATGCACAAAGGGCCATTGCTCCTGTGCTGCCAAGCAGGCCGATCCGGAGGTTAGGCGAAATGCAAGCGTGATATTTGATCATAGTGGCTCTCCCAAGCAGGCTGGCCATTTTTGCCATGCCCCCAATTCCCATACTCAATCGGACTGATGCACCGATTGCATGGCGGGGAGTGTATGGAGCGCAAGGCTTCTGCTCATCTAGCAAAAGGGATAGGCAAACACGCATTGTGCGTCATTTGGGCAACAGCTATGACGCTACGGCATAGTGGGATTGATGCA
>CAZTFZ010000176.1:0-2199 GCA_964613105.1 uncultured Porphyrobacter sp.
ACATCTTCTTGATCAAACGGAATGATCTTAATCTCGACCCGGCGGTTCAAAGAACGGCCAAATTCGGTCGCATTGTCGCCCTTGGCATGGGCCAGATCTTCGCCAAAACCCTGCCACCGCAAGCGCGAGCTTGCGACGCCTTGGCCAACCAAATAGCTGCTGACCGCTTGTGCACGCCGTTCTGACAAGCCTTGGTTGTAATCTGCAGAGCCGGTGGAATCGGTATAGCCATAGACATCCACAAGGCTGCCCGGATATTGGACAAGGCTGCTCGCTACTGTGCCCAAAGTGGTCTGGAACGCGGGGTTGATTGCAGCGCTGCCGGTTGCGAAGGTGACGCCATCGGGAAGGTTCACAAGGATCGCTTCGCCATTATCAACCTCGGTCACGTCAATGCCTGAGCCAGCTGTGCTTTCGCGCAATTCCTTGATCTGTTGGTCCATGCCATAGCCGACATAGCCGCCTGCGGCTGCTCCGCCGACTGCGCCAATGATGCGTCCAGTTTTGCCGCCAATAACGCCGCCGAGCAGGCCGCCAAGAACGCCGCCGCCTACGCCGCCAATTGCGGTCCGCGAGATTTTCTGCTCGCCCGTATTAGGGTCTGTCACACAGCCCGACAGGCTGATGAGCGATGCACTTGCAAGGGCTATGCCGGCAATACGGCTGGTTTTGAGCGGTTTGGTCATGGTGATCTCCTCTGACGGAATGACTAGCGCTATGGCCTGTCTTCAAACTGAATGAAGCGGTCAGACGCGCATCCGCCTGCCCTGTCTTTAGCCGCTACCGCGAAAATTTCCAACCATCCTGGGGCTTGGTGGGGCTGGCGAAGCCGATCTTTTGTGCTAGCGCGCAAATCATTGTGACCCCATTCCCATGGACTGACCTCATCATTATCGCCGGGCTGATCGTGCTCAATGGCGTTTTCGCTATGTCTGAACTTGCGATTGTTTCAGCCCGCACAGCCCATTTACAGGCTGCGGCGGAAAAGAATGGCGGCAAAGGCAGACGCGCGCGCGGCGCACAAATTGCCCTGTCACTGGCCTCCGACCCCGGCAAATTTCTGTCGACCGTGCAAATCGGCATCAGCCTCATCGGGATTGTTGCAGGCGCTTATTCGGGCTCAACCTTGGGTGTTCCTGTGGCGGAGAGAATGGCCGCATGGGGCTTTCCAGCAGAGTATGCCGACCAAGCAGGCTTTGTGCTGGTGATTGCCTTGACGACCTATTTCAGCCTTGTCGTGGGCGAGCTTGTACCCAAACAAATCGCTTTGCGGTCCGCTGTGCCGATTGCGCTTGCCATGGGCCGCCCGATGGCCTTGCTTGCTAGGGTTGCAGCGCCGGTCGTCTGGCTGCTTGATGCGTCATCGGGCGTGCTGATCCGGCTGTTGGGGGTGCGTCAGGGCAAACAGGCGGCGGTGTCAGCGGAAGAGCTGCACATGCTCTTTGCCGAAGCGACCCGCAGCGGCGTTATCGAAGATGAGCAACACCAAATGCTGCAAGGGGTTGTCCGGCTGGCAGAGCGGCCAGTGCGCGAGATGATGACCCCGCGCAATCAGCTCGACTGGATCGACATTTCAGCAAGCGAGAGCGAGATTCGCGCTGCGATTGAGGAAAGCGCTCATTCGCTTTTGCCGGTCGCCGATGGCTCGCCCGACAAGGTTGTCGGCATTGTCAAAGTGCGCGAGGTTTTGGCGCATTTGGTTGCTGGCAAGAAGCTGCGGCTCAAAAACCTGCTGACCAAGGCCGAGGTGGTTCCCGATCAATTGGACGCGGTTGATGCTTTGCGCGTGCTCCAGCAATCCGAAACCCCGATGGCGATGGTCCATGATGAATATGGCCATTTGGACGGGATTGTGACGCCGGTTGATCTGCTGACTGCATTGGTCGGCGATTTCGCCAGCGATAGCGACCATGGCGAAGCGCCGGGCATGATCGATGGTGAGGATGGCAGCCTGCTCATTTCTGGCGGGCTATCCGCTGATGTTTTGGCGGACCGCTTGGGCCTTGAATATGACGACACACGCGAATTTGGGACTGCGGCAGGTTTTGTGCTCGCAGTGCTCAAGAAACTGCCCGCCAAGGGCGAGGCTTTCGTGGAACAAGGCTGGCGCTTTGAAGTGACCGAGCTTGATGGCCGCCGGATCGACCAAATCAAGGTCGAGGCTGAAACGCGCGAAAATGACGATAGCGACGAAGCGCC
>CAZTFZ010000176.1:2299-4030 GCA_964613105.1 uncultured Porphyrobacter sp.
GGAATAACCGCTTGGGCTGCTTGGCCATCGCCTTCGGGTGCGGCAATAATATCGCGCGTTAGGCGGCCTTTTGCGACGGTGTTGGTCGCTGGATCGCCAATTGCAGAGCGGATGCCGGGCGCAGCAGCGCCGGCCTTATCCAGAACGCTGGTTTCCACTTCGCTGCGTGCAGCAGGACCGCCGAACAAAACGTCCAAGGCCTGTTCAGAGGCTGTGCCTTCTGCAGGGCGCGGCGCACCAGGGGCTGGCGGCACCAGGTTGAAATCTGGCGGAACCACAAGCGGGGCCTGACGTTGCACAGCAAATTCATCGGGCCGCTCGCGTTCAAGAATACCGCTGCTGCCGCAGCCAGCCAGCATCGTGGCAGAAACGCTGATCAGCGCGATTGGGGCAAATTTGGTCATCATGTTTTCTCCGCGGCATTTTGCGCCGTGTCATCTGTATTGGCGTCCTTGTCGCTTAGGAAAAGCGCGCGAGCAAGGATTATCACCACTCCAATGCTAATCGCAGCATCGGCAATGTTGAAAATAAGGAAAGGGCGAAACTCGCCAAAATGCAAATCGGCATAGTCAATGACATAGCCAAATTCATAGCGATCGCGAATATTGCCAAGCGCGCCGCCAAGGATCAGCGCTAGGCCCAGAATATCGCCAAACAGCTTCTCGCGCAGCATCCAAATGCCCACCATCAGCGCGATGCCAGCGGTCACTGCGACAAGGCCCCAGCGCATTTCCGCGCTCGTTGCCTCAAACATGCCAAGCGACACGCCGAAATTTTGCGTCCAGC
This sequence comes from uncultured Porphyrobacter sp., assembly GCA_964613105.1. GTDB lineage: Bacteria > Pseudomonadota > Alphaproteobacteria > Sphingomonadales > Sphingomonadaceae > Erythrobacter. The sequence continues at coordinate 3,086 of CAZTFZ010000176.1, forward strand.
GAAGGTCAAAGAAGGGGATGAGCTCGATCACGCCCTTCTCGCGCAATTGCAAGGGCACTTTGACCCAATATTTGACCATTTGATCGACCGCAAAAATGGTAAGCGCCAAGCCAAGGCCGATCATGCGATTTCGGGTGATATTGGTCATGCTGCCGCCTCGCCTGCTTCGCTGACCACGCTGTCGCAGCGCCCGCACAAATCGCCATCTTCTGCGACTTCGGGCAAGAGACGCCAGCAGCGCCCGCATTTATGGTGTCCAGATTTGCTCACTTGCACTCTCTCTCCATCGCCGCGCGTGCATGAGGCGGTGATGAACAATTCGGCCAAGTCTTCATCGGTAAAGCCTTCGGGCACGGCGCTGGCTGGTACGATCACGTCAGCTTCCAGTGAGGAGCGGATGGTCTTATCGCGCCGCAAAGGCTCAATCGCTTCGTTCACTTGCTCTCGCAAAGCTCTGAGCGCAGCCCACCGCTCGCCATCAGCGCCCACGCCGGGAACTTGCGGCCATTCGAGCAGATGGACGCTGCCGCCCCCGTCTTTACCATTCTCGTCTGCGGGATAGCGCGTTGTCCAAGCCTCTTCAGCGGTGAACACCAGAACAGGCGCAGCATAGCGCACCAGCGCATGGAACAAGATGTCGAGCACAGTGCGATAGGCATTGCGCTTGTCGCTCGACGCGCCATCGCAATAGAGGCTGTCTTTGCGGATATCGAAGAAGAAGGCCGACAAATCCTCATTGCAAAAATCAACCAGCAGACGCGTGTAAGTGTTGAAATCATAGCTTTCCGCAGCGGCGCGCAATTTGCCATCAAGATCGGCCAGCAAAGCCAGCACATAAATCTCTAGCTCGGGGATTGCGCCTGCATCCTCGCTATCGCCGACAAAGCCATCAAGCGCGCCCAATAAATAGCGGAAGGTGTTGCGCAATTTGCGATATTGATCGCC
>CAZTFZ010000177.1:0-1332 GCA_964613105.1 uncultured Porphyrobacter sp.
CGGCCTAGCCCGATAGCACCTAAGCAATTTCACCGATCACCGATCCTCACAAATACGCATTTCTACAGGGGCAGTTCTTCAAGCGATCCTAACACCACTCACACTAGGTAAAGTTCCGAAAGTAGGCACATGAAATGGCGCAATACACGGCCACACCTGCTTTTGATTGGCAGGCCACTCCGACCAGTGATCGCTCTCAGACCAAGCTTCGGCTTGAAGTGCTCAACACTATGCTTGAGCGTGAAAAACGTGTCTCAACCATGCATTTTCTGGTGTTCTTCACGGTCGTCAGCTGCGCCTTTTGGGCCGCTCAACCAACCGTGCTGATTGGCGCAATGGCCTTTCGCATCATATCGCTCACGCTCACCCGCCACGCCTCTGCCACTTTGCATGATAGCCTCAAACGGACTGGTCTGGACGAGCGCGCTCTGCGGTTTTTATACTTCGCTTTGGCTATGGCAGGGGTAAGCTGGGCGGGCCTTGTGATTGCGCTTGACCCCTCTCCGCTCGCGCAAGGCGGCGATCACCCTCTGGTATGGATAGCCGTGGGCAGCATAACACTCTTTGCCACTGGGCTGGTCACAATTACCTTTGGCCCGATCAAACCGGCTGCATTCAGCCTTACCGGCGCATTTCTAGCCAGCCTGCTAATTGCGACAGTCCTTGATCCTACGCCCATTCCCCTCATTGCTATTGCGGCAATCGCGCCAGCATTATTGGGCGCTTTGGGCTATGGCTTTATGGCCGCTGCCCAAACAGAGCATGAGGCGCGCCTTGTGATCGAGAACAAGGCTTTGAATGCGCGGCTGGTTAGCTCTTTAGAAAGGGCGGACAATCTGGTCCGGCGCGACCCTATGACTGGGTTGTTCAATCGCCGCGTGCTGTTTTCAGACTTTAAGAACGCCCCGTCATTGGGCGAGGTGCGCACCTTCATCCAAATTGATCTGGACCAATTTCGACTGGTCAATTCACGCTTTGGCCAGGATGTTGGCGATTCAATCCTGCGCGGTCTTGCTCGCGAGATGGAGGGGGTTTGCAAGAGTTTGGGCCATGGGAAATTTGCCTGTGTCCGTCTGGGGGGCGAGGAATTTGCGATTATGCTCGACCAGATGGATATGCGCACTGGCGAGGCGTTGGCCTATGGTCTGCGCGAGCGGATACCTGCTATCCCCTCGCCCGCTGAATTGCGGATGGGACTTAAGGTCAGCGCATCGTTCAGCATAGCCGAACAGCGCCCGAAAGAAGCTCTGGCAGATCTCTTGCGCCGCTCTGACGAGGCGATGCAGCGCGCTAAGGCTTGCGGCGGCGGCAGCCTCGCCCCAGCCGAGTAAT
>CAZTFZ010000177.1:1432-4029 GCA_964613105.1 uncultured Porphyrobacter sp.
GCGATGCAGCGCGCTAAGGCTTGCGGCGGCGGCAGCCTCGCCCCAGCCGAGTAATTGGCCTAAAGTGAATGGCCTGAGTAATCCGCCTAGGCGAATGGCCCAAAGTGAATGGTTCATTTGAGCAGATAGCCCTCACTGCACAATCGGATTGGCAGGGCCCGCGCAGCGCTTTTTGGCGCAAAACTCCTGTTTCTGCACTTGTTGGGTTCAGCCCTGATTGCGTTCAGCCCCTTGTTAGCTGAGTTAGCCTAGCTATATCCCCATCATTAACCCTGATGGCGCAGGGGCTGCTTTTTTGGCTGATGCTAAGGCTGTCTTTTGCCGCATATGGGTCACAGATGCGCGCTATTGTCTGCATCGTCGGGTTTTTAGCGCCTTTGAACCGGAGAATATTCAATGTCGGCTTCCAAATTTGCCTCCCTACTCACTGGCGTCTCTGCCGCAGCCCTGCTTAGCGGATGCGCTGCTTACGGCGCTGACGAAGGTTTAGCCGTTGCGGCGGCTGAAACTGAGATCGAACGGCCCGCCGTCACTATCCCTGAAGGCACAGGCTATTTCGCCACTGATAGCACTCTGCCCTTCCTCGCCCCCGATTTTAGCGCTGTCTCAGAGGCCGATTACATGCCCGCTTTTGAGCAAGGCATGGCGATCCAAGCCGCCGAGGTCGAAGCGATTATCGCCAACCCTGCCGCGCCCTCCTTTGCCAACACCATCGTTGAGCTGGAGAAATCAGGCCGGATGCTGGGCCGCGTTGCCCGCGTGTTCTTCGCCCTCACAGGCTCCAACACAACCGACGGGCTCGATGCGATCAACCGCGAGATTGGCCCGCGCCTCTCCGCGCATGGCGACAGCATCACTTTGAACCCAGAGCTATTTGCCCGCGTGAAAGCGGTTTACGATGCGCGCGAAACGCTGTCATTGGACCGTGAAGACGGCAAATTGCTGGAAAACACTTATGACAATATGGTCCATGCTGGCGCTCTTTTAACAGAGGTGCAGCGTGACCGAGTGAAAGCGATCAACTCAGAGCTCTCCACGCTCACGACCGATTTTGGTCAAGTGGTGCGCGATGCCACCAATGATCAGCCGCTGCTTGTGGACAGCCGCGAGGAACTAGCAGGCCTAAGCGATGCCGATATTGACGCTGCGGCTGAGCTGGCTGCGTCCAAGGGGCATGAGGGCAAATTTGCCATTGCCTTGCAAAACACGACCCAGCAACCGTCTTTGCCAGCGCTTGAAAACCGCGATGTGCGAGAGCGTTTGTTCAAGCTCTCTTATGGGCGCTCTGATGGCACAAACCCCGACTATGACACGCGGATGGTGCTTGCCAAAGTGGCGGCTTTGCGGGCCGAAAAAGCGGCGTTGTTCGGCGAGGATGATTGGGCGAGCTACACCATGTATGACCGTATGGCGCAAAAGCCTGCAACCGCGCTTGCCTTTATGGAACAGATGGTCCCTGCCCTTGCTGCGACCCAGCGGCGCGAGGCGGCTTTGCTGAACCAGCAGATCAAGGCGACGGGCGGCGATTTCGAGGTTCAGCCGTGGGATTGGTATCGTTATGCCAACCAAGTGAAGGCACAGCGCTATGACTTGGATGAAGATTTGGTCATGGAATATTTCCAGCTTGATAAAGTGCTCGAAGACGGCGTCTTTTACATGGCTGAAAAGCTGTACGGCCTAACCTTTGAGCGGCGCACTGATCTGCCGACCTATCACGAGGATGTGTGGGTCTACACCGTGTTTGACGCCGATGGTTCAGAGCTTGGCCTGTTCTATTTCGACCCCTTCCAACGCCCCAGCAAACGCGGCGGCGCATGGATGAGCAATTTCGTCGATCAGAGCTATGAATGGGGCACAAAGCCGGTCATTTACAACGTGCTCAACATCCCCAAAGCAGCCGAAGGCGAGGTGCAATTGGTCAGCTTTGATTGGGTCAACACCACCTTCCACGAATTTGGCCACGCATTGCACGGCTTCTTTGCCGATCAGAAATATGAGAGCCTGTCGGGCACAGCCACTGCGCGCGACTTTGTCGAATATCCCAGCCAAGTGCATGAGATGTGGGCGGTCGATCCAGAGGTGCTCGCCAATTATGCGGTCCATTACAAGACCGGCGAGACGATCCCTGCTGAATTGATCGAAAAGATCGATGCTGCCTCCAAGTTTAACCAAGGCTATGATTTTGGCGAGGTGGTTGAGGCCGCTCTGCTCGATATGAAATGGAGCGCGCTGACCGCGGCAGAGGCCGCCGCGATTGACACGCCTGAAAAAGTGAGCGCGTTTGAGCGCAAGTCTTTGGAAGAGCTGGGCCTTGAGATTGATCTTGTGCCGCCGCGCTATCGCAGCACCTATTTCAACCACATTTTCTCGTCACCTGCTGGCTATTCAGCGGGTTATTACAGCTATTTGTGGACCGAAATGCTCGATCGCGACAGCCGCAAATGGTTCAAGGAAAATGGCGGGCTGACGCGCAAAAATGGCGATCACTTCCGCGCTACAGTGCTGAGCCGGGGCGGAACGATGGATTATTTCGACATGTTCGAAACCTTCGCCTTCCGTCAGCCCGATGTTGGCCCGATGCTGGAAGCGCGCGGTCT
>CAZTFZ010000178.1:0-4004 GCA_964613105.1 uncultured Porphyrobacter sp.
CCTTTGCCCACCGACATTGCCTATTCCTCAACCAAAGGCGCCGTTTGCGTAATGAGCAAAAGCATCGCCACTTGGTGCGCGCAGCAAGGCAATGGCATTCGTTGCAACACAGTCATTCCCGGCGCGACTGACACAGGCATTCTGGACAAAACAGAGGCAGAAATGCCCGGCTTTAAAGACATGGTGGCGGCGACTTCGCCCATGAACCGTCTGGCCGATCCGGCTGAAACGGCAGCAGCGATTGCTTTCTTGGCGTCGGATGAATGCCCCTTTATGACGGGCGCTGAAATGCTGGTGGATGGCGGAGCTTTGTCGATACACCCCGGATTTTAAGGCTGGTTTTAAAGGCCGGTTTTTAGGGCCAGTTTTTAGGGGTGAGTTCTAGTTCACCCCCATTTTCGCCAAATAGCCTGAACGTCTCATCTGCGCTGCTGTCCATGCAAAAATGGCCATGGCCGCAATGCCCGACACAAGGCACACGGCGAACACCGCGATACCAAGCGAAGACACACCATAAGCCGGGGCGAGCTGATCGCTGATCGCGCCAATGATCGACAGACCTGCGGCCTGCCCGACCAGATTGTTAAAGAACAAAGCCACCGCGACCGCAAAACCGCGCTGCGATGGCTCTACCGCTGCTTGAATACCCGATAATATAGGCGCCTGGCTGGCGACATAGATAGCATAGGCCAGAGCGAACCAGATTAGAAATGGCCAGAAGGCTCCGGAAGACAGGCTCATTGCCAGCGGCACAACGCAGCCAAAACTGACAACACCAGGCAACCAAGCACGCCAACGCTCATCACGCTTTGTCAGCCATTCGGCCAAATACCCTCCCAATATCGGACCGGGTATCCCGCCGATCAGAAAGGCTGTGCCCAAGTACAATCCTACATCGCCCGTTGAAATCTCGAAATTGCGGATCATCACCGCTGCCATCCAAAAAGCGAGCGCATAGCCAATCATAATCTGCGCCGCCCAGCCGATGGCAAGACCCATGAATACTCGGTTGCTGAACAAGGATCTTAAGGTCACGCCAAGCGGCTGCTGTTCAATCTGCGCATCTGTGGCGGCATATCGGCCACGTGACGGCTCTCGAACCGTCAGATACATGAACAGACCGATCAAAAGCCCCGGCAGTCCCATCAAGATGAAAGCATAACGCCATCCGAACATCTCATTCAGCTGCCCGCCGACGATCAAGCCACCCGCAGTTCCCATTGTCGCACCAAGCGTCAAAAAACCCATCGCTTTTGCGAGTTCGTCGCGTGGGAAATAGTCAGAAACAAGGCTTTGCGATGCAGGGCCAGAGCACCCCTCGCCCACGCCTACACCCGTGCGGGCTAGGAAGAGTGTCCAAAAGCCCGTGGCCAAACCGCATAATGCGGTCATCACGCTCCAGAATGAAATTGCGCCTGCAACAATATTTTTGCGGACCGACCGATCCGCCAAACGCGCAGCGGGAAATCCGATGATCACATAGGTTGCGGCAAAGGCCAATCCGCCGAGTAGCCCGATCTGAAAGTCAGAGAACGCAAATTCGGCCTTAATGTCTTCGAGCAGGATTGAGAAAACCAACCGGTCTGCGATTGAAAACATGCTGACGACTGTCAGCAATCCAAGCACATACCATTTGTAATTGCGCTTTTCAGTGGAGGACGCATCAGCCACGCTCTAGCGCTGCGGACGGGCGGTTAAACCATTATCGACCGGATACTCATTGCCGGTGAGAAAGCGCGCCTCATCAGAACAAAGAAACAAGACCACATTGGCGACATCGCGAGGATCACCCAACGATTCCTTGGGTAAAACGCCTTCTGGAATAACCATCGGTTTCTCGCCTGCGCGGCCAGAGACACCCATGACCATCGGCGTTTCAATTCCGCCTGGCATCAAAACATTAACGCGAATGCCGTTTTCCTCGTCTTGACAATACATGGCGATGCTTTTGGTCATTGAGCGGATCGCGCCCTTGGCCGCCGTATAGGCTGGAATATTGCCATAGCCGAGCAGGCTAGCAGTCGACGCCATATTGATAATAGAGCCGCCGCCTGTTTTTGCCATCAGCGGAATGGCTTTTTGGCAACCGAGGAAAGTCCCCTCCACATGAATGCGCATGTGCAGCTGAAAGTTGGCTAGTGAGCATTCCAAAATGTCTTCAAAGAGCACATTGCCAGCATTGTTAACGAGAATATCAAGCCGCCCATGGCGTTCTTCGACTGCCCTGATTGCTTCAATCCATTGCGCTTCGTCCGTCACATCAAGCGGTAGTGCATCGCCGCCAATGCTGTCGGCGACCTTATGTGCCAATTCCGCCTCTCGGTCGGTCACAATCACGTGCGCGCCTTCTGCCGCTAAACGTTCGCAATCCGCCTTGCCCAGGCCCATGGCGCCACCTGTCACCAAAGCCACTTTGCCTGCTACGCGTCCACCTGCATTGGCACCCATTTATCTTCTCCCAAGGCCTAAGTTTTGCGAGCAGATTATCGCAGCGCGCGGCAGACGCCACTGACTAAAGCGATATGAAACCTCTCTCAAATGGCAGTCGCTCATTTTGCCAAATTGCGGCAGATATAAGCTAGGGAGATAGGAATGCTGGATCAGGCAGAGGTCGAGCGCATCAAGGCGCTGATGGAATGGGAAGCGGGACGCAAAGCCCCGCCCAAAGGTTTCCCGAAACTTCCTGATATGCCTGCTGCACGTTATACCAGCTCAGAATATTTTGCGCTAGAGCAAGAGCATATCTTCGGCAAATCATGGCTGTTTGCAGGCCATTTGGACGAAATTCCTGAACCGGGTTGCTACATGCGCTGGCACAATGCTGGCGATCCGATTGTCATCGTGCACGGAATGGATGGGCAGGTTCGCGCCTTTTACAACACTTGCCGCCACCGTGGTGCGCCCGTTGTGACCGAGGATTTTGGCAAATCATCGCGCCTCATGTGTAGCTATCACAATTGGACGTATAAGACAGATGGCAGCTTAGTGGGCGTGCCAGAACGCCAAGATTTCCCAGCCGACTTTGATATGTCTTGCCGCGGATTGCTGCCCGTGCGCTGCGAGATGTTCGGCAAGGTGATTTACGTCAATTTCGACAGCCAAGCGATGAGCCTGATGGATTGGCTCGGGCCGCTGGCGCGGGAATGGGAAGAGTTCGCCTTTGATCGGGTCAAGCTGGCGACGCGCTATTCGTTTGACCTCAACTGCAATTGGAAAGTCGCGATGGAGGCCAATATGGAGGTCTATCACGTGCCCTTCATCCATCCTGAAACAGTAGCGCCTTTGGTCGATAGCAAGCGCAATCTCAACACGCTTTACCCCAATGGCCATGCACGGATGATGGCTCCCCCGCCGCAAGATAGCAGCCGCGAGCATGTCCGCGCGATTGAAAACCCGCCGGGCTGGCAGTCGATTGAAACCGTCGGCGAGCTGGGCCGCACTTGCACGCAAAGCTATACGCTCTTCCCTAATTGGGTTTCGCCATTATCGAACTTCTTCGTTCCGCCTTTGGTGTTTTGGCCCACGGGGCTGGGTACGACGCGGCTTGAATTGGTCACAATGGCACTCGATTGGGGCGATGCGGAAGCGCCTGATCTTTGGACGGTGCCCGATGAGACCAAGCCCAATGGCCGCGATATGAATGCTATCATCCAAGAAGATACGCAATTTGGCGAGGCTATCCAAAAGTCGATGGAAAGCGCAGGTTTCAAAAGCGTGCCGCTGTCTTATCAAGAAGCGCGCATCTATTCATTCCACCAGACCTGCGATAAAATGATTGGGCTTGATAGAGTGCCCAAGGAATTGGCGGTCGAGCAAGTAATTGGCGAGGAATGGGTCTGGCCCAATGATCCCCGCACAGCTCAAATGAATGCACAAAACGCAAGCTGAGCAGACTGCTCGCTTCCCGTTCGGGACCCCTGATAAAAGGGCTAGGGGTTAATCAATGATATGCATCAATCCCACTATGCCGTAGCGTCATAGCTGTTGCCCAAATGACGCACAAT